>NZ_JBHNPV010000001.1:0-38351 GCF_059082735.1 Actinotignum sp. usb-actsch-rep-73
AAAAAAACAACTGGCAACAAGCCAAAGCCCTCTTCAGCATCTTCCCCGACCCGCTCCGCCGATGGACACACGCCCCCGAACTCATCGACAACATCAAACAAGCCATCAACCATCTCGAATGGATCGCAAGCCCTACCGCCCGCAACCAACCACGCCCCACCTACGAAGCGCACAACGAATTCACCCACGCCATCCTCACCGCCTGGCTACCCCGAAAACTCACCAGCGACGCCATCTTCTACATCCTCGGAGAAGACGTCCCCCCACAAAACATCAGCACATGGGCAACACTCGGAAAAATCAGACGCGACCAAACAGGAAAATTCAACGTCGCCGACGCAATCCGCTACACCATGCACACACGGGGGATCACAAACGAGAAACTACAAGCCCGCCTCAACCACTAGCGGGCGACAATCTCACACTCAATCCCATGCTCTTCACGCATAATCCGACACGCATAAGCCACCGCACTCGCATGCATCTCAGACAAGATGCCACGCTCGCGCGCCCACACGTCAGACTGCCAGTAAACAGCATTCGACCTATACACCCACACCCGCACAGTCGGCGTATCCCTGACCGCGCTAGAATGCTCAATCAGCTCACATGCCCGATCAATCAACTCATCGTGTAAATCCTCAAGCCCACAAAGCTCCATATGTAAGCGCACCGGATCAGAAATCGGACGCTTACCCCGCTCCCACTGAGTTAAATTCGTTTCACTCACTTTCAGCATCTGCGCCAACCCGTTCCGACTTAACCCCATACCAAGCCGGCGAGCGCGAACACTCCAACCGTCCACAACTTCCCCTTCACATTCTCACGCAAATGGTCGCCCGAGCCGACATACTCATGCCAGCCCGAGCGACGAAACCTTCCCGGGTCTTATCAGTTGCCGCGCTTCAGCATCTCATCGAAGAAGCGCCCAACCTCTTCCCGGCGCGCTAACACCATTGCTCGGAGTTTTTTAAATTCTTCCGGCTGATCCTGCTCGGTAACATGCAAATCGCAGTCGTAGCACCATGCTTCCCACGTGTTCGCTTCAATCGTTCCCACTTCGCCACACTCAGGGCATACGGGGTTACTGTTGTCGGTCATTTTTGTTCTTCCTCATCGTTGAGAATCAGGCGATCGCGTTTTTAGCTTCGAGCAGTGAGTCAATCAGTTGCGAGGCGGCTTTTTTGGAGAGTCGTCGCGTGGCTTGGATTCGACTAGATCCTTTTGTCCAAGGGGTGTTGCCGTTCAGCCGCGCGGCTTTCGCGAAGCAGTTTTCGAAAACATCGTCACCGACTTGTTCACCGAGCGAGTCAGCGAAGCGGGCTTGCGCGGCGGTGGATTGGTATGCCTTCATTTCAGTTCTCCCTCTTTATAGGGGTGAACAAAACCCTTTTGTTTTGTTCTCATGACTTAAGTATAACACACCATATTATATTTAGTGTGTTTTTTGATAACATTCCAATAACAGTTGCACAAACAGGCACTAAACCATACACTCTATACAGTTGCCACTCCTGCAAACAGGGAACTACTCACCAAGCCTCTTTTTAGCGCGCTGCCCCAAATTCCTCGCAATCTGAGGATCCCCAATATCGAGCGCGCGAGCAATTTCCTTCCACCCAAAACCCTCCGCGCGAGCCTCCAACAACAGTTGATCCCGCATTTTCATCAGCGCCTTCCGATCATCCAACCGGCGCTGAACAGCCGCTAATTCCTCTAGCTTTGTCATGCGCTACATATTACAAAAAATATACAACTTTCTCTACTACCCCTATAGACAATATATAACTATGAGTGTTATAGTTAGCGGAAGAGAAAGGGGAACCAATGACAACCATCGTCAAAAACCAACCCCCAAGCACCAAAATCAGGGAAAAACTTAAAAGCGAGGACAGGCCAGTACTCGTCGCAATGAGCCTCGGCAAAGATGCCATCGCCACCAACCTCGCACTCCGAGAAGCCGGAATCGAAACCCACCTCGCCTACATGTACAACCCGCCCGGCGACAAGGGCCACACAACCCTCCGATTCATCGAAGACACCATCAGCGACCTCGAACAGGCGTTCAACCAGAAAATCCACCTGTACCCACACCCCAGCTTCTACCGGATGCTCAACTCATTCGTCTACCAGCCGCCCGAGCGTCTCGCCGTCATCGAAGCCGCCGACTTCCCCAACATTGACCTCCCCACGTTCTGGGAGATGATCCGCGCCGACCTCAACCTCCCGGAAGATACTTGGGTCGCCGATGGAGTCCGAGCTGCCGATAGCATCGTCCGCAGAGCAAGCTTCACTCGACATGGCGTCATGAAACCCAAAGACCACAAGGTCAGCCCAATCTATGACTGGCTTAAGAGCGAAGTCATGGACTGCATCGACCGCCATCGAATCAAGCTCCCCATCGACTATCAGTGGTTCGGCCGCTCCTTCGATGGAATCGACATGCGATTCCTCGGCCCACTCCGCGAACACTCGCCAAAGGACTACCAAACCCTCCTCGATTGGTTCCCGCTCGCCGACCTACAATTCCTCCACAACTAAGGACCCCGCAACAATGGCCATCATCAAGCGCGCAGAAAAGACCCGCAAAGCCACAGCGAAAAAGCCGATCAAGCGAGAAAAGCCAAGCGACCCCACCCCCGACCCCCTCAAGAACGTCGAATACACCGACGACCTCGAAGAGGATGCCCGTCGCGAAATCGAAGCCCTCCGAGAGGGCTACCGTGAGCGCGCCGCCAATGAACAAAACCGTCGCATAGCCGCAACCGATTCTGAGCATTGGTTTGCCGTTTCCTTCCGCTCCCGCGAAGAAAAGAATCGATTCCTCGCCGCGATCGGATTCGTCGGCCGCGCAGCCCCCGACAAATACATGACCGGCGATCAGCTCGCCGCCGTCCTCGGAATCGACTACTAAAAAACCGGTTCCGACCAAGTGGCCCCACCCGGATTCCCGGGTGGGGCCACATTCACATCCGCCAAACAGAAAGAGAGCACAACAAAAATGAAGCGAGCACTCAGACGACTCGCCGAACGAACCGGCAAAGCCTTCAAGACCATCACAAAACGCACCCGAAAAGCAGTGAGCACCCTTCGCGGGAGCCGAAGCCACTCCGATTCGGTCAATACTCGAATCAAGAAGGCATGGAAGACCCTACGTCGAGGCTGACACCAAAAGCCCGCGCGGCCGGTAAGGCAGGCCCACAACCGTCGCGCGGGCACACAATCCCCTAACCGCCAGGAACGACCACCATGGGACAAAAGAAAAACGCAACACCGAAGAAGACACGCATCGACAAGCGCCGGCGCGACCGCATGAACGAAGCACTCTCCTACAGGATGGGAGGCTCGTCATACCGCGAAATCGCCGAAGCAATGAGCATCAGCGTCTCAACCGCCCACACCTACATCGATGACGCACTAAAAGAAATCACCCGAGAGAACGCAGACCAGGTCCTCACCATCGAACTCGTCCGATACGACGAACTCCTCAACGCCCACTACGCGGCGGCACTGCAAGGCGACCCGTTAGCAACCGACCGCGTCCTCTCAATCATGAGCCGTATCGAACGCCTCCACGGCGTCGAAGCACCCAAGGCAGAAGACGGCGCGTCCGAAACTGCCGCAATGCTCAACCAACTCCTCGCAACCAGCATCGAACGCATCAACAAGGGGTAACCAGTGGAACTCTCGCCCCGGCAAATCGAATCCTGGGCGGCCTCCACAAACCGAGACAACTTCACCCTATGGGACGGCGCAATCCGCTCAGGAAAAACCATCATCAGCCTGATCGCGTTCATCCACTGGCTCTCCAACGCGCCACGCGGACCCGTCGCAATCCTCGGGAAAACCCGAACAACAATCATCCGCAACGTTCTCGACGTCATAGCCATGATCGCCCCCAAAGCCATCGGCGGCTACGGCATGGCCTCCGAACGAGTCAAGATCATGGGCCGATGGGTGTGGATCGTCGGCGCGAACGACGCCCAAGCCGAATCCAAAATCCGTGGCCTCACACTCGCCGGAGCCTACGTAGACGAGGCAACCCTCCTCCCCGAAGCAATGTTCGTCCAACTCCTCGGACGACTCTCCGTCACAGGCGCACGCCTCTTCGCCACAACCAACCCAGATTCTCCGTCCCACTGGCTGAAAACGAACTACATCGACCGGATCAACGAACTCGACGGCTGGGGATTCTGGCACTTCACCATGGACGACAACCCCGGACTCACCCCCGAGTATATCGCCGCGAAGAAACGCGAGTTCACCGGCCTCTGGTACAGGCGCTTCATCCAAGGCGAATGGGTCAGCGCCGAAGGCGCAGTCTACGACATGTGGGACCCCACCACACACGTCACCCCATGGGAACAATTGCCCCGCATGGTGGACTGCTACGCCGTCGGCATCGACTACGGCACCCAAAACCCAACCGCCGCCCTCATCCTCGCAATGGGCGAAAACGGGCACCTATATCTCGCGGACGAATTCAGGATCGACGCAACCAACCGCGGACACGGCACATGGACAGACCGCGAACAATCCGAAGCCCTCCTCCGCTGGCTAAAGGAAAAACAACACTTCCCGCACCCAGAAAACGCCGACCTGCATCCTCGTCGCCTGATCGTAGACCCCGCCGCCGCCTCGTTTAAGGTTCAGCTCCAACAAGACAACGCATGGGGCCTGACCGACGCGGACAACGACGTCCTCTACGGTATCCGCCTCACCGCTAACGGCTTAGCATCCGGTTGGCTCCATGTCAGCGACCGTTGCACCGGGTTTATAGCCGAAGCGCCCGGATACTCGTGGGACCCGAAAGCACAACTTGCCGGAACTGATAAACCCATCAAAACAGCCGACCACAGCCTCGACGCTGCCCGCTACGCGCTCACAACTACCGAACGCCTCTGGCGACCCACAATCGAACGCACCCTACACACCCAATGAAAGGGGCCACCCATGGCATTGCCCGCAAACAACACGCAATGGCCTCCCACCGCGTGGGCAACCCCATTGGCTGACATGCGCCGGTGGGAAGCATGGTGGATAGGCGACCCCCAGAAACTCGCCAAAGCCTACGCCGATAACACTGGAGCAGGGTTTGAGGACGTTATCGGGACCCGCGCCAACGGGAAACTTGTCCGCCGATGGTTCCACGGGCGTAAAACCAACACCCACACGCCCGCCTCATCACGCCACGACCTGCACGTCCCGATTGCGAGCGACTTGTGTGCGACCAGCGCCGACCTGCTCTATTCTCAGCCACCAACAATCCAAACCGGGCACGAAACAACCGACCAGCGGATCAGCGAATACCTCGCCAACGGCCTCGCAGACACGCTCCTCGAAGGCGCAGAAACCGGGGCCGCCCTCGGTGGCCGGTACATGCGCGTCACATGGGACCCCACAATCTCAGACATGCCGTTTTTAACCACCGTAGACGCAGACCACGCCATCCCCGTATTCCGATGGGGCCGTCTTGTCGCCGTCACCTTTTGGACAACCCTGGAAACAGACTCCACCACCGTTTGGCGTCACTTCGAACACCACGAACTCGACGCGAACGGGCGCGGTGTTGTCTCCCACGCCCTCTATTCGGGGACAGCAACAAGCGTCGGCACCTCCCGGCCTTTGACTGAGCACCCTGCCACCGTGGGACTCGCAGGCAGCGTGGACGACCACCAACAGGCCACCGAGGGGATCACCCCCGGACTACTGGTCGCCTACATTCCCAACATCACTCCACAACGCCGGTGGCGACACATCCCCCAAGCCCGAATGCTTGGACGTAGTGACCTTGACGGGCAAGAACCCCTCATGGACGCGCTCGACGAGGTCTACACCAGCTGGATGCGGGACATCCGTCTAGGTAAGGCGCGCATACTCGCCGACGCCAACATGCTTGAACAAACCAGCGACGGGCAAACCGTGTTCAACCTCGACCGTGAAGTCTTTACACCACTTGAAGGGCTCGCCGGGAGTATGCGCGACACGGTGCCCGTTCAGGCTCAACAGTTCGCTATCCGCGTTGCAGAACACCAGCAGACCGCCGTCGACCTCATTCACCGGATCATCCGAGGCGCGCGCTATTCGACCAGCACATTCGGGGACGTGCAAGACTCCGACATTACGGCAACCGAAGTCAAAGCCCGCGAAAAAACGACCATGACGACGCGCGACCGGAAGATCAGGATCGAAACCACCGCCCTCCAGCAATTGGTCTCCAAAATGCTCACCATCGACCAGACGGTGTTCAACACGCCCGGACTGCAACCCGGCGGCGTAAAAGTCACCTTCCCCGACATGGAAGACGCCTCACCCTCTGATCTTGCGAACACGGCCGCGACCATGCGTTCTGCTCAACTCCTCTCCCTACAAACCGGCGTGGAAATGATCCACCCCGACTGGGACACCACCCAAGTAGCCGACGAAGTCCAACGCCTCCTCGACGCCCAACCACTCGCAAGCCCTGACCAGTGGCAACCCGGAAAGGTGACCGACGATGGCGAAAACGAAGAAGAGGACACCAACAAGTGACCCACGGTGGGCGGAGCTCTCACCCGAAACACTCCAACAGATTCGGGCGGAAATGCTCGCCCACCAGGTAGGCAACCTCGTCGCAGCGTCCGAAATCCATCTTGCGCGGATCATCCGCAAAAGTATTGACGCTGACAGGGGCGCGCCAGCCTATGAGGTCCAACGACTCGGCGAACTCGCCCAATTTCACGCTCAACTCGCCCAAGCGGTAGGCGAAGACTGGAAAGCAATCATCGACGCAGCCCAACAGGTGATTGACGACGCGCGAGAAGCCGGGCAAGGCATGGCGTGGGCTGACCTCAACGAAGCCGGGTATGAGCCACCAGAGCATGTGGTGCGCGGGTTAGACCGGATCGCGGCCGACACGCTCCGAACCATCACCAGCCTGCCCGCCCTCGTGTTGCGTGACGTGTTGGACGTGTACCAGCAGACAATGGCCGTGCCGGTCGCCCAAACCGTCACCGGCGCCACCACAAGCCGAATGGCGATGCGCAACGCCCTAGCGGACTACCTCGACCGGGGGATCAGCACGTTCACGGACAAGACCGGGCGAAACTGGCGAATCGACTCCTACGTGGAAATGGCAGTCCGAACAGGCGCGATGCACGCCTTCCGGGGCTCATACGCCGACGAACTCAACGCCCTCGGCCTTGACCTCGTCATGGTCACCGGCAACGAATACACCTGCCACTTGTGTGCGCCCTATCAGGGGAAGATTCTCAGCCTGTCAGGCGCGCACACTGGCACCATTAAGGTTGAGCACGCGACCCGCGACGGGGTGATGGTGCCCGTCACCGTTACTGCAAGCGTGGAGGAAGCCAAAGCCAAGGGCTTGTTCCACCCGAACTGTACGCACATCACCCGCGCCTTTTTCCCGGGTTTGACGACCCCAAGCCACGGGCGCGAAAACCCCACGGTGTACAAGGCCTCGCAGAAACAACGCGGACATGAGCGCGAAATCCGACGGCTTAAACGCGACCTAGAGGCAACGTTCGCCCCTGATGAGCAAACGAAACTTCGACGACAGATCAACATGCACCGGGCGAAAATCCGTGAACTCGTCGCAGAACATGAGCAGCTGGCGCGCTTGCGCTACCGGGAAGCAAACATGAAACCCGGTTACCGGAACCCGATACCGCAAGCCCCTAGCAAATAGGGGGTTTCGTGCGCTCAAACCTATCCAACGTCCTATCCGACTACCCACACCAATGAAAGGGAGGCCCCTATGGCAGAGTCAACCGCGACCGAAGCGGCACCGGAAAACACAAGCGAAACCGCAGAACAGGCCACTACGCCGGTTCAGCCAGAGCCCGCGCCCACAACAGTGAAAACTGAATCCGCGCCCACCCCGAAGCCGGAACCCGCGCCCACACCAAAGACAGAACACGCGCCCACCCCGGAACCTGCTCCCACCGAAATCACCGGCGAAGCCATCATCCAAGCGCTCACCAAAGCCCTCGGCATGGACGAAACCAAAACCACCATTGAGGAAGTCACCGCCCAATACGCGGCAGAAAAAACCGGCAGAGAAACCGCCCAAAGGCTCCTCGACGTGTACAAGGCCGCCAACGGTATCGCAGACCCGGACATGCTCACCGACTCCAAACGGTTCACCGACTCACTCGAAACCATCAACACCAGCGACCAGGCAGCATTATCCGACCACATCAGGCAGTTCATTGCCGATAACCCGCGTTTCGCGCTCACCCAACCCAATGGCAGTTCAACCGTGGACCCCAGCAACACCGGCACGCAGACCACCACCGTTGAAGAGTTCCGCAAAATGAACGGCCAACAGCGCAACGCCCTCTACCAGTCCAACCCGGACCTGTACGAGCAGTTACGCGCCACCGCGTAACCCAATTAGACCCAGACCCCACCCAATCACACACACGCGAATTCGTGAAAGGAGGTAGCCCCTATGGCTACCACGCTCTCAACCAACCTATACGCCCCGGACGTGTGGGCAGACCTAACCGCAGAACAGTTCCAGGACAAGGCAATTATCGCCACGTCTTCGGCTGTCCTGACCCGCGATGACCTCGTCGGCAACCCCGGCGAAGTTATCCAGTTCCCCAAGTGGAACCTGCTCACTGACCTCGACGACCTCACCGAAGGGGTTGCCATGACCACCGAGGAACTCACGCAGTCCTCCTCAATGGCAACCATCAAGGAAGCCGGTAAGGCCGTCGAGTTCTCCGAAAAGGCACAACTCGTCGGCATCGGCAACGTGCAGGACGAGGCTATCCGCCAGTTCGGTATCCTTTCGGCCCGCAAGGTCGACAAGGACCTCATTACCGCCGCCACCGCGACCATCACGGATGGGATCGTGAACAAGAAGACTGGCACCAAGAAGAACTCCGACCCGCTCAAGCACACCATCACCGGCGCCGCCCTGACGTGGGACGAGATCGTCAACGGCCTCGAAAAGTTCGGCGACGATTTTGAGCCGTCAGAGTTCTCGGGCCTCTACATTCGCGCAGAACAGCGTTCGCAGATCATGAAGGACGCTCAGTTCATCAAGGCCAGCGAAGTGTCTGCCGGTGGTGAAGGTTCCATCGTTCGCCGTGGCTTTATCGGCCTTATTGCCGGTATGCCCGTGTACGTCACCAACCGCCTCGAACCGAAGCACGCAGTGATCTTGAAGAACGCTTCCCTTGGTCTGTTCTACAAGAAGCGCCCCGAGGTCAAGCGCGACGAGGACATCCTCAAGCGCACCATTGTCACGACAACCAACATGCACTACGCAGTCAAGCGCCTCAACGATAAGGGCGTTCTTGACCTGACGATCGGCGGCTGACATGTTGCTCCGTCGTTATCACAAGCAGCCTGAGCCGGTTGAAGAACCAGAACAGGTTGAAGCCACGCCCGCACCCAAGCGGGCTAAGAAGGGCTAATAGTCGTGGTGCCCGCTCACACCAAAACGCTGGAAGTGACGGTTTGGGACATAGGGGACACTCCCAGCGCGGGCGGGCACCACACCCCCACATTTCATGTTATTGACTCCAGAAAGGGGCGGACAGAGGTGACCACACTCGAAGACTGGCAAGCGTGGGCTAAAAACAACGGGGACCCCACCACAACACCGGAAAACATCATTAAGCTCCTACGGTCAGCTGACCGGCTTCTGGCTCTCACGTTCCCCTGTACCCTCATGCGCGCAGACGAGAACACCCGCGCGTCGTTCGTGGAAGCCGCGTGCGTGCAAGCCATGTTCTGGCACGACAACCACATCACCCCCTTTAACCCCGGTGTCACCACGTCCAACACGGTTGCCTCCTCCAGCCTCTTGTCCGGTTCGGTGTCATTCGCGGGCGCAGAAACAACCGTCAACGCGCGCAACACGTACGCCACGCGCGTATGCCCGGAAGCTGTCGCAGTCCTCAAACTCGCCGGCATCTACCCACGCCCCGTCGGGGTGATCGGCTAATGAGTTTCAACCCCCTCGACCTCTTCGGTGTTCACACCGTGACCATGAGTCGGACAGTGCAAACGCCTTACGGGTTTCAGCCCGGCGAAGAAACCACGGTCACCGGGTGCTTCGTCGTCGAACGTGTCCATCAGGTGCGAGCCAAAGACGGGACACTAGTCGCATCCAGCGCACAAATCGCGATGCCACCAGAAACCCACATCAGCATGGATGAAGAAACACTCATCACCCTCCCGAGTGGGCGAACCGGCAGAGTCTTATCCGTCGCACGATCCAACCCCAGTGGCTTACCCATGCCAGATTATGTGGAGGTGTCCATCGAATGAGCGCAACAATCCGCATGGAGTGGCACGGCCCCAAAGTAATCGACATGACCCGCGACGCTGGAATGCGTGGACTCACGAAAGCCGGACACCACCTGTTGTCGGAAGCCGTAAACCAAACGCCCCTCAGGGACGGCATTCTTCGCGGTTCTGGCGCGGTTAGTCGCCCTAACAGGGAAACGGTCGCCGTCTCGTTCGACACCCCCTACGCGGTGCGACAGCATGAGGAATTGGGATACAACCACCCGAAGGCCGGTAAAGCCAAATACCTCGAAGACCCACTGCACGACGAGGACGCGACGATGAGGGCGCTAGTGGCAGCAGAAATATGGCGGGCCCTGAGATGACAGCAACCGACATTATTAACGCCATTGGCACCCATTTAAGCAACCAAAAGGTTGCGTACTGGCCCGGCCTAACTGGCACATATCCGCAGGCCACCACAATCCCGCCCGTGTTCGCCAAGCGTCTCCCACCCACTCCGGTAACCGCGTTCGCGATCAACGTCTACCACATCACCCCGCCCGCACCAGACGAAACCGTCTGGCGTTACCGGGTGCAAATCCGTAGCCGCGCCCCATTGAACGCTGACGCCAACGCGGACAAGGCGCTCGCCGTGTTGCACGCCATACACAACCAAACATGGGGTGGCGTGCATGTCGCCCGCGTCCTACATGAGTCGACCGCTCAACTCGGCGCAGACCCATCAACCGGCGTGGACGAACGCACCGACAACTACCTGCTGGAGGTCACCACATGACACCCACCAACGGCCCCGAACCAAAAACCACTAAACCGACCGAAACGGAGGCAACCATGCCAGAACCCGCCAACACCACCCCTGAAACCACGCTCGGATTCTCCTACGAATACGGCGTAGACATCTACCTTGAAGACGGCTCAAAGTGGCAGCCCGTCCGATTTGCGACAGCGATCAACCCGACCGTGTCCGCGAAGGAAGAAGACGGCGCAACCTACGACGACCACGGCGCAGACCACCCCATCCGAACGGGCGAAACCGTCCAACTCGAGTTCTCTGTCCAGCAGCACCGCATGGCAGACGGGAACTTCCTGCCCGAAGTTGAAATACTCCTCGCTGCCGCTGGCCCGGACGGTAAGGGCGGTCAGACCATCAAGGCACGCTACTACGACAAGCCCGTGAACGGCACCCCGAACCCGAAGGAAGCCTACGAAATCGCCTGCACCGTGTCGGCGGCGAACCGTTCCAACACCGGTAACAACGGTATCGGCGGCTGGTCGTTCACGTTGAAGGGCCAGGGTGCGCGTAAGCGCATCACCAACCCGGCTACGACCCCCCAGCGGTAACCCCGTTGTCTTGGTGGGGCGGGCGTTTCCTCCTGCAATTTTCCACCCGCCCCACCACCCCCTGTTCCCCAATTTTTTTGTGAAAGGTTCCCGCCATGTCCCTTAACCTCACCTCCTACTTGCCCAAGCCGTTCGAGATGGAAGCCGACCGGTGGACGATCACTAGCCCCGTTCCCTCCGCGCGCGTCGGCAAACTCATCGCCGGTTTCCAAGCCTTGCAGGCTGAACAATTCCGACGCGCTAACGCCGGTGAACCACTACTAAACGCGGAAACCATCGACGGGTGGCCGGAAGACTTCGAAGACGTCACTGACATGGTTCTCGGTGCCCGGCAGGTGCAGGAGTTGAAAGACGACGGGTGCCCGCCCACGTTCTTGTTTATCGCCACATGGGGCGCAATCGCCTACTGGGCAAACGGCGGGGACGAAGACGCGGCCGAACTGTTCGTCAAACAGCTCATGGGAGCTAACGGGGAACCAGAAGCCAAGCCACGCCCAAAAGGCTCGAAACGCTCCAAGACTGGCAACCCTACGGCGTAGGGGACCCTATCGGCACCGGCGAAGACGGCACCCCCATTTACGCCGACTACCGTGTGCCCAACGACCTTAAACCGGTCGCCGAACCAACGGGAAAACGCCTGTCATGGTGGTGGCTCATGCGCCACTGGGAGCATGTTGTCGCCGATCTTGCACAAACCTACCGCGTGAACGAATGGACCCCGGAAACGCAGGCCATGCCGTGGCCGGTGTTCAGGAGCCTTGTTTTCAGTCTCTTCGATGACGACCAGACCCGCGTCAGACGATTGTTCAACCAATAACCAGTTTTTACGTACAGGATGGAGCCCGTAGTGTCTTTCAACGTCGGCCAACTCGCCGCCTACCTGACCCTCGATTCTTCAGGCTTCGACAAAGGCGTAGACAACGCGGGCAAACGGTTTACCGGCCTCACCAGTAGCATTAAAGGCGGGGCTCAAACTATCGCCACCGCATTGACTGCCACCGCGGCCGGTATGACAGCAATCGGCGTGAACGCCCTAAAAACGGGCGCACAATACAACATTCTCCAGCAGAATAGCCGCGCCGCCCTCCAAACTGTTCTAGGTAGCCAGAAGGCCGTCAATGAGCAGATGGAAAAGCTCAACGCGCTCGCCTCCAAGTCCCCGTTTAGTAAGAGCGTTTTTATTAGCGCCCAACAACAGTTGCTCGCGTTCGGCATGGACGCAAAGAAAGTTATCCCCGTCCTTGACGCTATCCAGAACGCGGTCGCAGCAACCGGCGGATCGTCTCAGCAACTGGGCGAGATCACCTACGTGCTGGCGCAGATTCAAGCGGCCGGGAAGATCACCGCAACTGACCTTATGCAACTGGGCCAGCGTGGCGTGGACGCTGCAACCCTCATCGGTAGTCAGATGGGCAAAACCGGCTCCGAGATTCGCCGGGACATCACCAACGGCACATTATCCGCCTCGGACGCTCTCGACGCGCTCACCAAGGGAATGCAAGCCAAGTTCGGTGGCGCAACCGACAACATTAAACAACAGTGGACAGGCGCGACCGACCGTATCCACGCGGCCTGGCGCGATACAGGCGCTATCCTCGCTCGCCCATTCATTGACCCTAACGGCGGCGGTAAGGCCGTCGAGTGGGCAAACCTTGTCGCCGACAATATGCGCCAAGTCCAAAAGAAAGTACAGGACGTTTCCGACATTGCCGAACGTCGTTTCGCGCCAGCGTTCGAGAAGGTCACCAACTGGCTCCGCAAAGGCACCGAAGCGATAGCACGGTTTGACGTGTCGGGCGTGGATCGAGGGCTAGGCAAGCTCACGAAATACACGCCGGTAATCGCGGGCCTTGGTGGGGCAATCGTGTCTCTCGGGTTGAAGGGTATTCCCGTATTAGGTGGGTTTTCTGCCGTCCTCAGTCCTGCTACCGCTGGCATTCTTTCGTTGGCCGCAACGTCGCCGAAGGTGCGGGCTATCGGGAGTGCGTTCATGGACGGGTTCGGACCCGCCATACCTATGGCAACCCAGTTGACGCAGGCGTTCGCTGACCTTGTAATGAACGGTATTGACCGTTTGTCGCCCGCTCTAGCGCGTGCGGCCCACGGTGGCGGGGAATTCCTCGGTGCTATGGCTCAACTTGGCCCCGAACTCGTGGCGCTTGTTAAAGCCGGGTTGCCGTTGGTGGAAGTTGTCGCGAATCTTGGAGCCGACTTCTTGAACCTCCCTGCCCCCGTGTTAGCGGCGGTCACGGCGATTGTGGCATTCCACAAGCCCCTAGGCGCGTTAAAAACAGGGATCCTTGACACGGTGCAGACGGTTGTGAAGTTCGTTAACGTCCAAAAGGCGATGGCAGCGAATCAAGGGATTTCGGTGGCAATGGCGGCCGGGCAAACGGCAGTCACCGGCCTTAAAACCGCCCTCCTGGGGCTTATTTCGCCTGCTGGCCTCGTCGGTATTGGTTTAACCGCGTTGACCGCGATTGTTGCCGCGTTTGTAGCCGCAAAAATGAAGGCGAAACAACAGGTGCAGGAGTTCGCTTCCACGTTGGACGCAGAAACCGGGTCGATCACTGAAAACACGCGCGCCACGGTGGCAAAGAAACTAGAAGAAGAGGGACTCCTTGAAGCTTACACAAAACTAGGTGGCAAGTCGTCGGATTATGTGGGCGCTATTCTCGGCGAAAAGGACGCGGTCGAACGCTATAACGAGGTGATGAGCCGGGGTAAGGCGGAACGCAAAGCCTACGTGAAGGCTACTGGTTCGTTCATTAGAGCGTCGGTGGAAGCCACTAGCACTAAGAACAGCGAGTTGAAGGCCGCGGTTGCAGTCGAAAACGGTTACAACGATCTAAAAACCGCGGTCGATTCTGCCACCAAGTCGAAACAGCGCGAAGTGGACGCGTCTGAAAAGTCCATCGACGCGAACGAACGCCACGCCCAGGCGATTGAAGCGTTGATGGATATTCAACGCAAACAAGCCGCCGCAAACGGTGACCTGATCGCCGCCCAGTATGCGACACAGGATGCTACTAAGGCACTCACGGAAGCCATTAGCGCCTCCACGGGTGTCATGCGCGACCAGAACGGGCAAATCGACACGGCAAGCGAAGCAAACCGTGGCTTCATCATGGCAACCAAGGACAAGATCGAAGCGATTAACACGGAAATGGACGCGCTCACCGCCACCGGCGCGTCGCAGGAAGCGTTGAACCAACGCCAACAGGAACTCACTAACGGCCTGTATGAGCAGTTGGCCGCGTTAGGGATTACCGGCAAAGAGGCGGAAGAGTTCGCGAAGAAACTCGGATTGATTCCCGACCATAAGTCCACGGTGATTGACATGACAGTGGACGATGAGGCGGCGAAACAGGATATTGACGCCCTGATTGACAAGGTCACGTCCAACACGGACGGAGTACTCACCATTTACGGCGACGACACTCCAGCGTTTGAGACCCTCATGAAATCACTCGGGATAGTCGAGACATCGGAGGGCGTGTATTCAATTAACGCGAAGGACGATCCGGCAATCGCCCAGTTGCTGGTCTCCCTTGGCATGGTGGACACGTCCACGGGCACGATCACCATTGACGGAAATAATGCGAAGGTGTTGGACGCGGCCAACCAAGCCCAGGCAACTATCAATTCCAAGACCGGAACTATCACAATCAACGGCCAGGATTATAACGCCCGTAGTGTTGCCGATACTATCGTCCGCGAAATTAACGGCAAGACCGCTTACATCAAAATTTATGGGCAGCGCGTTGCCCAAGGTGCAGGCGGTCAAGGTGGGATCACCATGGCAGATGGTGGGCTCGTCCACTACTACGCGGGCGGAGGCTTCGAACACCACACGGCGCAAATCGCCCCGGCGGGATCGTGGCGCGTATGGGCAGAACCGGAAACCGGCGGCGAAGCCTACATCCCCCTCGCGTTGTCTAAGCGCCGGAGGAGTGAGCAGATTCTCGCGGAAGTCGCTCAACAGTTCGGTGGACGGTTCATCCCGATGGGTGCCCAAGGTTTCGCGAACGGGTCACTCGCTGGCGCGTCAACTACGCCGGTTATTCACCTGACGGCGATTGTGACGAACCCTTTTACAGGTGAACAGGTTAAGGCGACCGTCCAAGATGAAACTATTCGCATTCTCGCGGAAAGGTGACCAACAGTGACGCTAAAAACGTGGGTGGCCGCCCATACGGGGTTGCCGTGTATTTATTCCAGTGAGGATGTGACGGTTAGTGCCGATGGTGGGCGTGTCTTGCACCATAAGGGTGAGGGCGCGCCGTTCATGGTTGCGGACGCTCTGGCAGCCCCAGGCGTGGCAACACGCTACATGGTCGGCGACGTCGCCCATGAGCTGACGCGCACACCGTCTCATGCTGGCGACCTGTTGCTCACCAGGCTAAACGGGCGTGGCGTGGTTGGTTTGCGTGCTCAGCCGGTGAAGGACATTCTTTCATGGTCTTCAGACGCGAAGATCATGCCGAACGGGTATGTGCGTAAACCGTTGACGATCCAGCCTCGGGCGGGTAAGACGATTGCTCTTGCCTTTACTGCCAGCGTGGTGGAAGAAACGTGGGAATTGTTGCGAGACCGCCAGCCGGTTGTTGTGGGTACGGGCGCGCCTGTTCCCGGTGTCGGAATCCGCGTTGTTCAAGTGAAGGCCGTTGACGTGGATTGGCTCGCCTCCACCGGGTTACACCGCGTGAACTTCACGTGGAGCGAGGTTGTGCGCACCCAGTTGGATGCGTCCCACGCGTTTTCCGGTGCCGCTCCCGTTCTGACGTGGGGCGAGTGGGCTTCAACTGGCAACGCCTGGAAGAACGTGACCTACACACAGTTAGCACGTGAGATTGCGGGGATGCCGGCATGAGAAGTGGCCCTGATGTTGTTGACTTGCGTTTTGCGGGTGTGGGTGTGCGCGTGAATTCGGTTCGTGGCCGGGAGACTCTGGCTGTTGATATTCCGGTGTGGGATGTGAAGTTGGAGGTGCAGTCGAGTCGGGTTGTTCCGGGTCGTTTGACGTTGAAGGCACCTTTGGAGTTTTTGCCTGAGTCTGCGGTGTCGCCGTTGAATAATTACGGGCAACGCCTGCAGGTGTTCAGTATTATCGAGGACTCTTCAGGCATCCGGTGGGAAACCGATTTAGGGTTCTGGCTGATTACCTCGTGGGATGAGGACGAGGACGCGGTTTCAGTGACCGCCCTCGATCTGATGCAAACCTTGGAGGAAGACCCGTTCGCCTGGGGGTCGTCTCCGGCCAGTGGCGCGCGCGTTTCTACCGAGCTACAACGCCTTGCTGGCTCTTTGCCGGTTGTGTTAGACGCGGGAACGTTTGACGCCCCCGTCTCCCCCCTGTCGCAATGGGGCACGAGTCGCACCGAGGCGATCCGTGACTTGTGCACGGCCAAGGGCTTGGAATACGCGGTGAAGGCTGACGGGTGTTTGCACGTGTGGGAAAAACGCGACGGCCGCAAACCTGTTGCCGCGTATGCGGGCGATGACCTGCTGGTCGGGTTTAGTCGTGAGTCCACGCCGCGACGCGCGAACCGTTGGATCGTGACGGGCACGGGCGACGGGGACGCGAAACTATCGGCGACCGCTACTAATACGGTTTACCCGTTTGAGCCTGAAAACTATGGGTGGGTGACAGACCACCGGGAGTTTAGCGCCGCCACGTCCCCCGGGGCTTTGGGTAAGGCCGCGAAAACCTACATGGGTGAAGCGCTAAACCCGGTGCGCACTAGGTCGTTTGAAATCATATGCGACCCGCGCCTAGAAGTTGGGGATGTGATTAGCGTCCACACGGGCGACTCTGACGTGACGGTCGGCAGGGTGGTCGCGTTGTCGATCCCGTTGAGTGAGGTTGGTTCTCGTATGCGTGTTGATGTTGAGGAGTTGCAATGGTGAAAAAGAGCCTATGGTTGGACGTTGCCCCGAAGAAGGGGCAGGCTGTCGCGTCGCAGAACGCGACCGCCACGACCGGCAACGAGTCAGGCGGCTGGAACACGGGCACGGTGTTAGAGATTTACCCGGATTCGCAGGCCGTGCGCGTCCGTATTCCCGCTTCGGCTCGCGAAGGCGAAGGCGTAGAGCAGACGGGGCCATCTGACGGTCTGGTGACCGCTGTTGGTGCGACGGTGGTTGTCTTGTTGGACGGGTCGGGCAGGATCACCCAGGTTGTATCCCCGAACGTGATTCCCGATGGTGCGACCCCGGTTGCGACGGGCGTGGCTGGCACACGCTTGTTGGAGGCTATGAGTGAAGCGAAAGAAGCTCAATCACGGGCGGACGGCGTGCGAGCGCGGGCGCAGGAGGCGTTTGACAAGGCTGAAGAGGCGAAGGCGAGCGTTGATGGGTTTGACGCGCGCATAGGGGCAGCCCAGTCTGACGCATCAAACGCGCTATCAAAAGCTAACGGCGTGGACGCGAAAGCCTCCCAGGCGCAGTCGTTGGCGTCGTCAGCCCAAACTACGGCCTCTAAAGCGTTGTCAAAGGCTGCTTCTGCTGACGGGCGATACACGTCGGCAGACCACAATCCGCTGACTCCAGAAGGGGCGGGTAAGCCGGTTGGCGCGTTGTGGGATGTTGTTTCGGGAGGGCTGATCGTGCGCCGCTTCACGTGGACTGGCACCGCTTGGCAGCAGGTGAAAATCGGGGCGGACACCATCGGTAAGGACGCGGTGACTGCCGACGCGGTGTATGCGAGTAAGGAGATGTGGAGCAAGCTCGCCGTGTTCGATGAGGCTGTCATTGACAAGCTGGTCGCCCAGAACGCTGTTATCCCCGGAAGTATGATCGCTGAAACCCTTATCGGTAAGAAGATCATTGGGTCGGATATTACGGTCGAGGAGATTATTTCGAAGGAAACCTATCAGGTTCCGCTTAATAGCGCTGCAGGTTGGAAATTGAGCGATACGATCGTTCGATTGAGGCCTACCAGTGAAGGCTTGCTGTTGGAATTTAATCTAGAACGCCCAGTGTATGAAGCGTACTATTCTGCGTCTAAGGCTTTCCCTGAGAATACGTTGAACATGTTTGGGCGCGCGAACATTGTTGCCCACGTTTCTAAAGATCCTGATACGCACTTCGGCCTCACTTACGTTGATTCTAAGGGCATCGGGGGGATGGTTTCGTTTATTGGCGGTAATTCGTCTATAGAGTTGCCTCCGGATATTCGGATTACGAGCGCCACGCTTGGCGGCCGCATCAAGGAGGGGGTTGATCATCCTGCTCTTCTGCGCTCGGTGTCGTTCACTTTCGGGCGCGCTAATGACAAAAAAATCCGCTTGTATCGCGACGGGTCTGGCAAGCCGTTTATTGAGATGGCTGGCGGCACGTCGGTTGCCGCGCTTTCGCCCGCCGAACTGACGGTGCGAACAAAGTCGGGTTCGGTGATTGGTTCGCAGTCGTGGCGAACGTTAGTGGCTCCGCCTATCGCGTATTGCAGGTGGGCTGGTAACACTCTCCCGTATTCGACGCTCCAGAACGGCGAACAAATAATGAGCCTTAGCCTATGTAAAGAAAAAGTCTTGCTCAACGGTTTCGCAGAATCAGCCGGATGGCTCGTCGCTCCCCTTACTGGCTGGTATCAGATCACGGCGGTGACCGATTGGAGTTATACGTCCACTAAAGACGGGTGGGCGGTGGCGACGGGCATGAGAAGAAAGTCCTTAGACCGCGTCAATTGGAACTCTGATCCGTCGGATACGCGCAGTTTCCAAGCCAACGTGAATATCCGCCCTACTGCCGTCGGGTTGATGAAATTAACAAAGGGCGAAAGTTTTGCCCCAGCTTTTTGGCAGAACACCGGAACATGGTGCCCAACAGGAACATCGTTCATCAGTGTCCAATACGTGGCAAGCGCATGAGAGGGGCGTTCATGAAACTGGAAGAAATGGACTTCAGTGAACTGTCCGACGATGAATTAAATGGGTTGTTTGACCTGTTCATGGAAGCGTTCAGGATAAGACAGCAGAAACGCGACGCTGAACAACAAGCGAAGCTCGCCGCCAAAGCCTACGCCGAAGCGGTGAAGGAAGAACCACCCCGCGTACTAGAAGACCTGAAACATACTGACGTGGTCGGCCCGTCTGGTCGCATAGTGATTGACGGGAAAGTGTGGAAGAACGTCTCGGACTCGTGGCTGAGCCCGTTTACGGCTGGCCCCGACCAGTACCCGCAAGGGTGGGCGCGCGACGACATCACGAGCGAAGAAAACAACGAAAGAGGCGAATAAATGAGCAGTCAACATTGGAACGGTGCAACAATCCCGACGGCTGGTGACCCGCTTTTGGAAGCGTGGCCGAAGTTCGCCGATAGCGTTGGGACAATCGCGAAAGCGGAGTCCGTGGCGTCAGCGCGGGCGATGCTAGATCGGGCTCAAACAACCGGGCACGCACCCACCACAAGCAAACCCGCATATTTCGATATTGGCGGTATCTTGTACCGTTCGGACGGCGCTAAAACAGGCGGCGCGTGGGTGTTGTCGGTCATGAACGAAAACCAGACCCTCACCGCCGGAGCCGTTAGCGGCCTGACTGCGAGAACCTCGGTCGGTGGCGGCGGTTGGGTGAAAGTCGCTGAACTGTCGATTCCGGTCAAACCCTACGCGCGGTCGTTTATCGCATTTGGGAACTGTTGGGCGCGCGTCCGGTCAGGCGAGGCAGACTTGGAGCTGTACCCGGATAACACGGCTAAAGCCACGTCGTTTAAGAGCCGGTTCCATGATTCAGGCGACGCGAACGGTTTTGTTGTCGGTTATGGGACTATCCGCGCTGGAGAACAGCGGACGGTCGGCCTGTATGTGTATGCGGCTTCGGCGCTGTCGATTGACTTGTCGTCGGATTCGTGGACTCAGCTCACGGTTCAACTCTCGCCGTCAACTGTGGTCTAAACCAAGAGACGCCCCCCCCCTTTTTTCTTGCCCTGCACCCGGTGGTGCGGGGTTTTCTTATACCCAAAAACTCAAGAGAGGTGGAAACCATTGGCTAGTGATGAAGAGGTTTTGATGAGCCAGATGCCGGAGTTTGGTGACGGTGAGCCTGACCCGCACCCCGTCGTTGAAGAGGAGGCCAACTGATGGCAAGCGTTGAACAAGCTCTGAATGTTGCGCGCGGCGAGCTCGGATATTCGCGGTGGACTGACCCGCAGGAAGGAACCAAGTACGGGCGCGATTACGCGACCCGCCACGGCGCCTACTTCGGCGCCAGTGGTGTCCCCTATTGTGCAATGTTCGTGACCTGGGTTTTGCGTCAGGTGGGTATGACACCGCCGGGCGGGGATTTCGCGTATGTGCCTAGTGGGATCAACGCTGCCCGCAACCTCGGCAGGCTCGTCGCTAAAGCCAGCGCGCAGGCGGGTGACCTGGTGTGCTTCGACTGGGACGGGGACGGGGTTGCAGACCACGTGGGGTTCGTGGAACGCAACTACGGTTCCTACTATCAGACGATCGAGGGGAATACGTCGTCGGGCGCGTCAGGGTCACAGTCCAACGGTGGCGGCGTGTATCGGCGCACTCGCAATCTTAGTTCGGTGATCGCGGTTGTCCGCCCCGAATACACGGGGGATTCTTCGTCGTGGGAGTTGGAAGAAGACGGCATTTGGGGGGCGCATACTGGCAGGCGTTTCCGGCAAGTCTTCGGTGTTCCAGCAAACGCCGGGTGGGAGCCGACCGCAGTCAGGGCTCTCCAATACTTCCTGTCTTGGTCGCTGGACGCTTACAGGCTTAAGGCGGCGACCGGCGTGGATCGTATCCCCGTAGATGGTTTCGACGGGCCGATCACGATTGGCGCGTTTCAAACGTGGTGGAACGCTTCTGGTATCCCCGCAGGCCACCGGATTCCCGTGACGAAAACGTGGGACGCCGAGACCGTGAAGGCTATGCAGATCGCTTTAAACCACTCGTGGGCTGGCTCGAAAGCCCTCGGAGTCAAACCGTGAAAGGACTGAATAAATGGAAACCCTGAAAACTCTTGCAGTTGACCCGTTCGTGACCACGGTGGTCGTGGGCATTGTCTGGCCTTTGGTGCAGGCCGCGTTGGATAAGCCGTGGTGGACTCACAAGCGCCGTATTGTTCTCGTCAGCGTTGCGGCCACGGTGTTGTCGGCGGGTATTTGGCTGGTGTCCGAATACCCGGCGGGCGTTGAGTATTTGGTCGCTCAGCTTACCGCCTTGCTCGGTATCTTCTGGGCGGTCTACCAAATCCTCTCCCACGTGAAGATCGGTGGAGAATCGTTGCTTGAATGGGTGGGCATGCTCACCCCAGGCGGAATGCCCAAAGGTAAACACGCGGAGAAGGTGGGCGAGTGAATGAGCCTATTTTTGAAGTCCTCACAAGTAAGGAAGTAGTCGCCGGACTCGCCGCACTTGTTGTTGCTTTCCTGACTCTGCTCGGGGCTTTTATCCGATGGCTCGTCGCATGGGTCAACCGGAAAGTCGCCAGCCTACAAACCCAAATGGCTGACATATCCGAGAGCGCGTCCAAGGCGGAAACCGAAGCACGGGGCGCACGCGAAGGAGTCACCAACAGCCACGGAACCCACTTGCGGGACGATTTAGACGAAGTGCGCGCGGGCATGAAAACCCTCATGCGGAAAGTCGACGGTATTGAGAAAGCCCGCCTGGAAGATGCTCGCAGTCGTGAACGACGCGACCAGCGGGCAGAAGACCAAATCGACGGGCTGAGGCTCGACGTTCGCGCACTGACCGCGTCAGCTGAGAAAACACACGAAAGGTTGGAATCGCGCTTAGAGTGCCTAGAATCGTCCAGCAAACCCTGATGCGCCTGCTAGCATGGTGTGTGGTGGCCGTGGAGCGTCCTTGCAATTCATACCTGATGTTTTCGCGGCCACCCCCGCAAGGGTAGCCTGTTTGCATGTGTTGCATTCATGTGTAAAAGTTTCCTCCTTGACTCTAAAGGAAACTTTTACACGTGAATGAAACATCTGAAGAAACAAAGCCAACACTTTTTGGTGGTAGATACGCAGAAAACCGCCCTCACTTCCCGTGTGGATTGTGAGGGCGGTTTTTGCGTATCTGCCGTCAAATGGTGGGCTTTGACCAGTTGCCCCGCCCTGGGCGGTTAGCGTTCCACTCGTCGATTGTTTCGGGTAGCCACCCGAATGTGGGGCGCGGCCCTGATCCGATGATGACATCGGGGTCAGGGATTTTGTAGCGCGCTAGGGTGCCTGTTTTGACGCCGATACGTTGAGCGAACTCTGAACGTGATAGGTAGAGTTTAGGCATCGGTTTTCCTTGCGTGCACAAAGGCAGCTACCGTGGCGATCAGTGCACCGACGGTTGCGAGCACAGCGCCTGTAGCTGCTAGGGCTTGGTGTCCGCCAATGAATGCGACTACTGCCAGCATGTAAGCCAGCAGGACGTATGGGTATGTTTTGTTTTTCATTCCTAGTGTGGTGAAATGGAGCTGGATGGCTCTCGAAGGTACTTGGTTTACTTTCGAGAGCCGATCCTTTACCGTTTCCTCCGTTTGTCTCGAGCTTTAATGGCTCGAATGAAGGACGCTGTAGCGTTGATGATCGCTGCGGTCCCGAAGAGGATTCCGGCAATTCCGGCTAGCTCCATTTCTCTTACCTCCTTTCATGTCATTATTATACACATTTATGTATGTGCGCGTCAAGTGTAATCCACTTACTTATCCAGCTTTTTCACCATTCTGTTGACCGCCGAAGCCTCGCGATCGTTTCGGGGTTCAGACTCTTCGTTCTTTCAGCGTATGTTCTAGGCTGATTCGTTCGAAGTCGAGCGTGTCAAACGTAAAGGATTCTTCCGGGTCGTCAAGATCGAGTTCGTTCTGCTCGTCGAGAATGTCTGCGATTCGCGCAAGGATTTCCTTTCGTGTGAGTGCTCTTTCAATGGAGACCGTGGTGGAGTATTTAGCTTCGATGATCTGTTGAGCGTGAGCGGCTGCCACGTTGTGACGGCCAACAGGTCGGCGGCTGGCGGCACTCTATTTCCGTATATGCGCTAGTCACACGATGATATGGGTGTCCATGAGGCCGGTCAGAGCCCTATCCCTCTCAGCCGTCGCATGCTGATATCTCAAGGCCACCTCAACATCACTATGGCCACCCCTATACAGAAGCTCAGCGAGCGTTGCGCCTTGTTGGGCGTACACGGTTAGCCCCGTGTGGCGTAGGTCGTGAAATTTGAACCACGGGATACCCGCTGACGCGCGCGCCTTGTTCCACGCGCCACGTAGCGTGTTGGGATGCACCGACATGGACAAGTCGGTCTCACGGTGGAACACCAGCCCTTCTGCACCCGGTGCCGCCCACTCGTCTAAGTGCTCTTGTATGACTGGCACGAGTGACGAGGGGATGCTGATTGTGCGCCTGCCTGTCTCGCTTTTCGGTGGCACTACTACCGGGCCACGACCCGCAAGGTATTGTATTTGCCGCTCGACACGCACCACCGGCGAGTCCCCTAGCGTGAAGTCCTTGCGTTTGAGTCCGATGATCTCGCCCTCGCGTAGCGCACACCACGCCGCCAATAGGACAGTAAGGCGCAGATTTGGTGGCATGTTGTCGGCACATGTTAGTACCTCGCTGGGTGTGGCCACTTGACGGTGCGCGTCCGTGACTGGTTTGTACTGTTGTCCGCCCGCCACGCGACACGGAGACTGGGAGAGCTTCCCGGCCTTGACTGCCGCTCCCATGCATGAGGACAGTGTCATGTAGAGGGGTCGTGTGACGCCTTGGCCTCGCTCTTTCATGCTTTGGTTGTACCAGTCCTGCACGTCGTCCGAGGTTATGAGCACGAGGGGGGTACTTCCGAAAATCTCCCGAAGTTGTTTCACGCGGTACTGGTAGGTTTGGATCGTTTTCTTAGCCCTGCCGATACTCTCCAGTGAGGATAGCCAGCGCTCCGACCAGTCGGTGAACGTCAATTGCGCGGCCTGCTCCGCCTCCAGCCTTGACACGCGCTCCTGCTTCTGGTCTTCTTCGCTCTGCCATGTGCTAGTTGCAATGCTGGCCTGGACGGTGGAGAGCCACTGCTCTGCCTGCCGTTTTCGCTCAAAAGTGATGGGGGCGTTGTGTCGACCGCCGTCGGGGCCTCGGTATGACGCTTGGAATCTGCCGGATGGTAGTTTGCGGATGTTTCCGAACCCTCGACGCTTGCCCACGGCTCCCCCCCTCTTGTTGCACGAATTCTGGCGTGCAACTTGTCGTGCAACCCACGTGCAACACAAAACCAATAAAAACCACTATAAACCACAAACAAACACACAATTACGGATGGGGAGTATTCCGCACCAGGACAACGAAAAACCCCGGAACTTCAACAGTTCCGGGGCTACACAGTGGAGATGGGGGGAGTCAGTCCTGACACCAGCGTTGAACAGCGCAAACAGCCATGGAAGCGGTGGTGCGTGCAATCAGCGTGCAACTAGCCCGCCAACCGCTCACGCTCCAACACTCGACGAAACGCCTGGACAGCCTTACGCGGAACGTCAAGCTCAACAGCCAGTGCGCTCGTGTTCCACCCGTATTGCATTTCTGCCCACATATAGTCCACGCGGTCAATCATCAAGCAAGCCACCTCTTCATCTATGCGGTGTTCCACATGCTCCGCTTGGTGGCCGTCATGCTGATTCTGGATATGGATTGATTCGTGGATGAGGGCGAAAAGTCTTTGCGGCGCGGACAGTCCGGTGTGGATGGCGACGAGGTGGCGCGTTAGTGAGTATGCGCCCCATAAGCCGCCTGGCAGGTTGGCGTCGATCACGCGCACACCTTGCCGTTCGATCCAGTCGATCACGCTGGCCTCGCTTACCCTCATGTTCACGGGCAGCATGGTAACGGTCGCCATGTGCATTTCAGTCCCACTCTGGGTATTGAGGTGCGTCTTCTTCACCGGTTTTAAGTTGCGAGGCGGCGTATCGTTGTTCTGCCAGCATCGCGTCGGCTTCGCGTTGGTTTTCTTGTCTGCTGGTGGCGGGGAATCGCAGGACGTTTGACTGGGCTTCGAGTTCGTCTTCAGCCTGACGCATTACACGCCACGGAGAAAGGCCAAGAGCACGAGCAAGAGTTTCAAATTTATCCAGAGGAATCGCTGTCTCAGCGTTGAGCATTCGCTTAATGGTCATACGGCTCAAGCCAGTCTTATCCTCAGCCTGACGCAGTGACATTTCTAGAGCGTCATATTTTCGCGCAAGAATCTCACCTATTTTGCGTGTGAGGTCTGTAGGAGTATTACTGTCGCTCATGATGACAGCGTAACAGATATGTGACACGCCATATCTATATTGCTTGACATTGTCACATATATGTGACACTATCATTCTAGTCCTAAACAAAAAGGGCGCTAACACTTACTCATAGTGTCACAGATATGGGACGGAGGGATATGGATATCACGCATGCGATAGCAGCTGAGATTCGAGCAGAAAACTCTCGGCAGGGCCTCGACTACGCCGCCCTAGCAAAACTGCTTGGCAGGACACGGCAGTACGTGTCACGAAAACTCTCAGCAAACATCACTGTTTTCAACGACACCGAACTGTCCAATTTCGGAAAGGCGCTCGGGGTCCCAGCGTCGGAGCTGATGCGCAGGGCTGAAGAAGCAGAAAAGCAAGCAGAAAGCGAAACCCCCAGCCGATAAGAGCGACTGGGGAGAAAGGAAACACGATGAACGAGGTAATTCCCTTTACTTATGAGGATACCGCAGTTTGCCCGATCGCTCTAGGGGTGGGGGTGGAACTCAGTTTTAATCCAGCCCATGCGCGCGTACACGTCGGTAAACAATCCGGGCATACTAATCGAAAGGTGGCTACAGCAACGGTAAATAACCGAAAGAGGTATGTCTCTTTTGCCGTTGAGGTATCGCCCAAGGGTCACGTATTCAACGCCGGTTTCCCGCGAGAGTTGCTTGATGGATTTGCCGTCGAATGCGGCAGCGGCTTTTATCGCCGCCCCGGTCATGGCCGTGAATTTTTGGGCGGCCTCTTTTTCCTCTTCGATACTGCGCATGTCGCCAGTATAGCCGCTTAGCTAGTTTCGATCGCTAGGAGGCTTTAATGTACAACTTGACAGATAGCCAGTGCGGTAATTACTGTAGCCACATGGCAATGTTAGAAAGCTATTCGGCACTATTGAGGTCTGTGGAGGTTGCGATAGCCCTATCAGGGAAAACCAAGAAAGACATCGCAATCAAAGCGGGCATTCACCCAACCACCCTGCATCGAATCCTCGCAGGGAAACGGGACATGAGCGTCAAAACCATGTTCGCAATAGCTGACGCAACAAACACCAGCCCAATCCGACTGGTCGACCGAACACTATGCAGGGAGTGTCTAACCAAATGACTACTAATATTCAGACTTTTTCTAATGCCAATTTTGGTGAGGTTCGTACTCTGGAGCAGAACGGCAAGGTCTTGTTTTGCGGTAAAGACGTAGCGACTGCGCTTGGATATGAAAACCCCAGCAAAGCTATTCGAGACCATTGCAAGGGGGGTCCAATTCGTTACCCCCTTGAGACGGCAGGCGGAACCCAACAAATCCGCTTCATTACTGAAGGCGACCTATATAGGCTAATCGCTTCAAGCAAACTGCCTTCAGCGCAGAAATTCGAAGCCTGGGTATTCGACGACGTTCTCCCGTCGATCCGCAAGCACGGTGGCTACCTCACCCCCGAGGCCACCGAGAAAGCTCTCACCGACCCGGACTTCATCATCCAGCTCGCAACCAGCCTCAAGGAGGAACGAGCCAAGCGGGCGGCACTCGAAGCCGAAAACGAAGCCAATAAGCCAAAAGTGCTTTTCGCTGACGCGGTTGCTACCAGCCACACGAGCATCCTTGTTGGCGACCTCGCGAAAATCCTCAAAGGCAACGGACTCAACATCGGCGCAAACCGACTCTTCACACTCCTGCGCGAGGACGGCTACCTCATCAAACGCCAAGGAAGCGACTGGAACATGCCCACACAACGGGCAATGGAACTCGGGCTCTTCAAGATCAAAGAAACCGCCGTCACTCACTCTGACGGACACGTAACCGTCAACAAGACACCCAAGGTCACCGGCAAGGGCCAGTTGTATTTCATTAAGCGCTACCTCAAGGGCTGGAACAAGAAGCTCCTCGAAGAAGCAGAAAAGGCCGCGTCATGACTAGCCAAGAACTTCCAGATGATCCGCGTGAGGCGTTCAACCCAAACGACTACTACAGCATCACAGCCGTATGCAAACGGCTGGGTTTAGGCCGCTGGACAGTCCAAACAGCGATTAACGAAAAACACCTTCCAGC
Organism: Actinotignum sp. usb-actsch-rep-73; assembly: GCF_059082735.1. Taxonomy (NCBI): domain Bacteria; kingdom Bacillati; phylum Actinomycetota; class Actinomycetes; order Actinomycetales; family Actinomycetaceae; genus Actinotignum; species Actinotignum sp. usb-actsch-rep-73. The sequence continues at coordinate 27,879 of NZ_JBHNPV010000001.1, forward strand.
AGTGAAAGCCGGGAAACGTATCCGCATTAGAGGCAAGGAACTCAACCAATGGATCACACCATACGCATAAAAGAAAAGCTCCCAAGTTGGGAATTGAAGCCTGCCTATCAGACAAGTAAAAAGTGCCCTCCACGTCAAGCACCACGGGAGGGCGAGAGAAAGGATATCTCATGAGAAATCATACACGACAAGACTGGCTCTACAGGCTATTCACACGTTGGGTGAAGCGTTCGAATGCGGTGCCAGACCGTGAAAAGTGGGCTCGTAAGAACCGGAAACTGGTGAGCCAAGCGCACGCCCAGAATGCATGGGATGCGGATATGGGGGCGGCAAAGTGAACGCCGACCGTAATACGGAGATCACTCAAATCGTCCATGACTTTGCTGTTCGCCTTGCTGATGAGGGCATTGCGCCCGATAACCAGATTTTGACCGACCATGCGGACTGTTCGACGTGCCAGTGGGTTTTCTACCACAAGAGTCAGGCTCTGGAGGCGTTGGATCATCTCTGCGGGTGCGGGTACAGGGTTTTGGTTTCTGATGACCGGAAAGTGTATATCCCGGTTCCGACGACTGACCCTAAGCCTTTCTGGCTGATTTTTGTTGGTGTTCGCCCTGAAGAAGCCTCGGCCTACATCGACGACATGGAGGTCGCGTGATGACTACCGTGCATGTGTGTACGCAGAAGGAGTTGGACGAGGCTCTAGCCACACCTAAGTGTCATGAGGTCGTCGTTTGTTCGTCTAGGGATGTGTGGCTGAAGATCAGGGATTCGCGCGGTAAGAATGTTGAGGTATCGGGCGAAGCGATGGTCAAGGTATCGGGCGATACGAGGGTCACGGCATTTGGCGACGCGGTGGTCGATGCATCGGGCGATACGACGGTCAGGGTATTTGAAAATGCGACAGTCTGGGCATACGACAGGTCGATAGTCAGGGCGCGGGACAACGCGACAGTCAAAGCATGGGGCGACGCGACAGTCATGGCATGCGCCCGAGCGACAGTCAAGGCATATGACGACGCGACAGTCATGGCATGCGCCCGAGCGACAGTCAAGGCATATGACGACGCGACAGTCATGGCATGCGCCCGCGCAACGGTCGACGCATGTGGCAGTGCGACAGTCAAGGCCGGGATATGCGTCGCGGTTTATGTCCACTCGAAGGCCGTCACACACCAAGGCGGGGTCATTATCGACATGACCGCAATTGACGCCAATGACCCTGAAACGTGGTGTGCCATGCACCTTGTCGAGGTTGATGAAGACGGGCAGGCTCACCTTTACAAAGCCCTCGACGCTGATCTAAACGCTGGGCACTACTACCGGCTGACCCATTACCCGATTGGACACGTCGTTGACGACACCGCGAACTGGGTGGACGACAACAGCTACGGAAATGGGTTGCATGTGTCGCCGACCCCGTGGCTGGCAAAAGCCTACTACAAGGAAGCATCTCGGTTTGTCGAGGTGTGTTGCCCTGTAGAAGAGTTGCGCCCTATCAACAGTTCGAAGGCGAAGGCTCCCCGCTTGCAGGTGCTCCGTGAGGTCACTCTCGACGGCTCCCCGATTGGGGGTGAAACACGGTGAGTTGGAAAGAGACTATTGCGACCCTTTTCGCTGTCGTCGCTTTGTTTTTCGCGTTCGCGATGCCGGGATTGGACAACCCTCGTGGGTGGCCGATGCCCGTCGCTTTGAGTGGCGTGTGCATATCGCTTACCGTCTCCGGGTTGTTCACCATGTGGGCGATCCGTGACGGCCACCAGTTCCACCGCTTAGACGACGGGGAGGACAACTGATGGGTTATATCCCTGTTCAGACTCCACCCGGACGCGCACCCCGTGCAGCGTGGCGAGGCTGCGAACAGTCGTGGGAGACACCATACGTCGCGCCGCCGGGCTATATGCGGATCACGAAAGCAGACCTCACCGATGGGATCGATCATCCGGTCACCATCATGAGAGCCGCCCCGCAACCAACTGATAAGGAGGAGGAGGGCAAGTGATGCACAACTTTGACCGGCTCCGCGATTTTGTCCAGCCCGACCCACCCGACATTGACGACGAAGAAAACGACCCTTTCGCCTCCAGCGACGAAGAGTATGAGCAGTGGCGCGACCGGCAAATGGGGTTAGACGACTATGACGACTAACCAATTTACTGCCGGAATCTACCCGGACATTCCAGAACTCGACTACCACTCATGCGCATTCGGGCCCACTGATTCCCTCTCGTCCACGGAAGCCAAACGCATACTCAATTGCCCCGCCTTATATAAGTGGAGCAAGGACCACCCCGCCGAACCAAAACCGGCGTTTGATTTCGGGCACGTCGTCCACGCGCTCGTCTTAGGCGCGGGGTTAAACCTCTACGTGCACGAACATGAGAGCTTGCGCACCAAGGCCGCACGCGAGGACATTGAAAAACACCGCGCACGCGGTGAAGTACCTATCGCGTTGGCTGACTTTCAGCGGGCACAAAACGCGGCAGACGCGATCATAAACCACCGCGTGGCGGGCGAACTGTTTGAAACCGGAACCCCCGAACAGTCCATCTACACCCAAGACGAGAAGACCGGGGTCTGGCTTCGAGGCAGGATCGACTGGGAAACCAACGGAACATTGGTCGATTTGAAAACCACGCGGGACGCTAACCCGAGCGTGTGGCGCAGACAGGCAGCCAACCTTGACTACCCGCTCCAGGCGGCGTGGTACCAGACGATGTGGGAACAGGTCACCGGCAACGCGCCTCGTTTCCTGCATGTTCTTGTCGGCGTTGAAGAGCCTCATCTTGTCAGCGTTGTCGAGATGGACGCGGAGTTTTTACAGGCGGGGCGACAGCGTATGCGTAGGGCGATTGACACGTTTGACACCTGCCGGACTTTTAACACGTGGCCCGGATATGCGGACAGGGTGCACATGTTGAGCGCACCCCTTTGGTACTTGAACACCGAACTAGGACAAGACGATGAGTGAAAAACAAGAATCAAAACCTGAATCGAGCATTGAGGCTCTGTTTGCCAGAGCCCTCCGGGACTGCCACAACCCCGAACTTGATGGGTTTAACCCGCATTTTAAGAATAGGTTTGCCACCCTTAAATCAACCCTGCATGTTATCCGCCAGGCATGTCACGCCCACGGGATCGCGTACACGCAAAACATAGATGAAATTAACGGGCAACCAGTGTTGCGGTCTTCCGTATATTCCATGGTGGACGGCGATTTCCTTACCTTGTCGGTTATGCCGATGGAACCTCAGTCGAACCCGCAGGCGTTCGGATCAGCGCTCACCTACACGAAACGTCAGGTGGCGCAAGCCGACTGGGGTATTACCGGTGATCCTGATGACGACGCGGAACAAGCCTCCACCCCTCCAAGGCCAGAGCTTTCTGAGGGTGCGATTTACGACTGTGACGACGTGAATCAGCTCCGCGAATGGTGGAAGCAATACCCGCGTATGCAAAATGCAATACGCTCCCGCGTCGAAGCTCTCACCGCCCAACAACAGGGGGGCGAACAGGCGTGACTCGGGTTTATATTTCCGGCCCCATGACGGGGCGACCGGACAATATCATCGACGAATTCAACAAAGCCGAAGACCAACTACTGAAAGCCGGGTATGAGGTGTTGAACCCGACCAGTGACGGTCTCGCAAACACGGCGCCCTATGAAGATCATGTGCGCGCTGGCCTGCGGATGCTATCCGTCGCGGACGCGCTAGCGTTCCTCCCCGATTGGGAGAGGTCACGCGGTGCTCGTCTTGAAGTCGAGGTTGCGCACGTTTTGAACATCCCCACCCGCCCGGTGTCGGATTACGCGATGGGAGCACGCGCATGAACCCCTACCACAAAGACGACCTCATCACTTTGCATCACGGCGACTGCTTGGAGGTCTTGGCGACCCTGCCCGAGGCATCTGTCGACGCGATAGTCACCGACCCGCCCTACGCCCTGAACTTTATGAATACGGGCTGGGACAAGCATTCCAATTTTGAAGACTGGTGTCGCACCTGGGCAACCGAGTGTCTGCGCGTCCTCAAACCCGGCGGACACATGCTCGCCTTCGGAGGCACGCGAACCTGGCACCGTCTCGCCTGCGGAATCGAAGACGCGGGCTTCGAACTGCGCGACCAGATTGCGTGGCTCTACGCCAGCGGAGTGCCAAAGTCCCTCGACGTTGCTAAGGCAATTGACAAGGAGTCAAACAATAGCAGGGCGCGCAAGCTTGAGTTCACCGAGTGGATGCGTTCAACCGGGATCACGGCTCGCGAGATCAACGAAGCTACCGGAACGCGCACGGGGAACCGCTACTTGTCGAGTAAGCAGCAACCGGCGATCCCGACTGAAGCAATTTTTGACAAGTTGCGTCCACTCCTGCCCAAGGTGCCCGCGCGTATTGAAAAGCTCGTCACTGAGCGAAGCAGTGACGAGTTCTCCGCCTTCGCGAGGCGTACCGACCGTAAGGTCGTCAAACGAAACATAGACAACCAGGCAACAGACTTCGATCGTCGCGTCGTCAATGCTGGTACTCCGGTCCTTGACGAGGCGAAGCGGTGGCAGGGGTGGGGAACCGCCCTCAAACCCGCCTTTGAGCCGTGTATCGTCGCACGAAAGCCCCTTGTCGGGACCGTCGCGGATAATGTCCTTGCCTACGGGACGGGCGCAATCAACATTAACGCGACCCGCTTTGGCGGAACTGACGGCAGATGGCCGCCGAACCTCACCATTGACGATCATGTCGCCGCCGACCTTGATGTGACCACCCCGGGCGGGCGTTCCCGGTTCTTCCCCACCTTCCGCTTCGAGGTGAGGGCACCAACACGGGAGCGCCCCAAGGTCAACGGTGTTGCCCACCCGACCGTCAAGCCCCTCGCCCTCATGCGCTGGCTCGTCCGCCTCGTCACCCAACCGGGCGGCACAGTCCTTGACCCTTTCGCCGGGTCCGGTACGACTTTGGAGGCGGCAGTCCTCGAAGGCTTCAACGCGATCGGCATTGAACGCGAAGAAATCTACCTTCCGCTCATCATGCAGCGGCTCAGGCGGATCGGTGACGTTCCATTCAACTTCGAGGGGGGAACAGAATGAGCAAAAGTGTGTTTAACGACTTTACTGCGCTTAACGATTTGGTTGTTCCGGCGTCTGAAGACGTTGCCTTGTGCACCCAAGTTGGAGAATCCGAATCGTGGCCTGACTCCGCCGATCTTAAAAAGTTGGCGCGCAAAATCTGTTTCATATGTCCACTGTTTGTTGAGTGTCGGACAACAAATGATCGTTTCGAAATCCGAGGGGTGGAAACAGACGAACGAGACTTTGCTGGAATCTTCGCGGGCGAAGACCTATACGAACGCAGGGCTCGCCGTAAAGCTGAGCGCAACAACAAGCCCGCATCTCAAGGCTACGCCAGCGAATGCGACGCCTGCGGACGGCTTGTTCTCGACCAGAACGCCGTCCGACTCTACAAAGGCAGTCGGCGATTGTACGCGTGCGCCCACTGCGTGAACACAACCACCCCAGACAAAAAGGCTAGACCGTGACGGGCACAATCAACTTCTTCGTTCCAGGGGAGCCTGTCCCCGAGGGGTCAACCAAGTACGTCGGGCACGCTGCCGGTCGCCCCATCCTCGTCCACACCGATCCTGACCTTCCCCAGTGGCGGCAGACCATCGGCAACGTGGCGGCCTTGTATGCGCGTCAAGCAGGGTGGATTCTCCCCCTCGAGGAGCCGATCAGCATCCGCGCTGTCTTCTTCATGCCGAAGCCGCCGCGCACGAAATTCAAGGATTCTCCGGCGCGCAAGCCGGACCTCGACAAACTCATCAGGGCGGTCGGTGACGCGCTCGCGCCGAAGGGCGGTCGGGGTGTGATCCGCGAGGACGGGCGCATCATCCGCTGGTTAGCGGAGAAGCGGTGGGCTGACGAGAAGCATCCGGCGGGCGTTGACCTCGCGATCGTCCGACAGGAGGTGCCGTTCTGATGCGACGCCCGCCGTACCCGCGCACCACGCCCATCCGCTCCAACCACGCCTGCCCCAGGTGCGGCGCATGGAGCCCAGACCCGTGGGACCAGAAGAAACCCCACCACTGCCAGCCCAAACCAGACCACAGGAAGGAGGAAGACGATGGGAAGGGAATACTCCCGCGTGAAGCTGACGATCTGGAATGACCCCGACTTTCAGGCGCTCACCTACCGCGCCCAATGGCTTTACTTCGTCATGCTCACCCACCCCACACTCAACGCGTGCGGTGTCCTCGATTGGCGCGAGCCGAAGCTCACGCACTTCACCTCAGGCATCACCGTCCGCGAACTCCGCAACGCCGCATGGGAACTCGGGCAAGGCGGTTTCATCGCCATCGACCCCGACACGGAGGAAGCAGTCATCCGCTCATTCGTCCGCCACGACGGCGGAATGAAGTCGCCCAACATGGTAAAGGCGATCGTCCGCGCTCACGGTGGGATCGCGTCGAGGAAGATTAAGGCGATCGTGTCCGCCGAGGTGCGTCGCGCCCGCGAGGAGCACCCCGACTGGGAGGCCGGTGCGGGTGCCGAGCCGGTCTCGAAACAGTTCACGGACGAGATCGTGAACCCTTCCGATTTCGTTCCAGATTGGTTTCGAAACCCTTCCAATTTTGATTCAAACGGTTTCGATTTTGATTCAAATTCGATCCCCCTAAAAGAGGGGAACCCTTTCAATTTTGATTCCGATCCCATAACCCATAACCCAGAGCCCTCTACTTACGTAGAGAGAGGGGGCGCTTCCGCAAACGCGGAAGACCCCACGCCCACAAAACGACGCTCACAAAAAACCAGGCTCCCCGACAACTGGCAACCCAACGACACGCACGCCGAGACTGCCCGCAGGCTTCATCTCAACCTCGGCTCTGAAGCCGAAGACTTCCGCAACCACGCGCAAGCCCAAGGCCGTCGCCTCGTTGACTGGGATGCCGGATTCAGGTCATGGCTCAAAAAGTCCGCTGAGTACGCCCAAGAACGCCAAGGCAGACAAGGCGCTTATCGGAACCAAGCCACCACAACATCCGAACGCGTCCAAGGCTGGATCGAACTCGGCCAACAATTCGCCCAAGCCCCTAGAAAGGAAATCCAGGCATGACACCTCAGGAAGCTGCCGTCGTCCTCGGCAAGTGCGCGGCCTACGACAACCGGCGCCCCGACCCGGCAACAACCGCCGCATGGGCTGAAGCGCTCGACCCGAATCTGACCCTCGCTGACGCTCTTGCAATAGTCCGCGACCATTACGCCGAATCGCGGGATTGGATCATGCCCGCCGACATTAATCACCGATCCAGAGACATCCGCCGTCAGCGGATCAAGAACGCCCTGGATAACCAGACGTTGACCCCGGACGGTCTCGGGGATGAGCCGCATCTGGAGATCGCGTGGAAGAAAGCGCTCATGCAGGGCTTGGGTGATGGCCTCGACCTCGAGGCCGCGTCCTCTGCCGCGTGGCAGTCGATCGGTCGCACTCCCCCGCCTGAGCTTGAAACCCGCCCCCGCAACCTCTGCCCTCAACTCCGAAAGGCATAACCCCCATGACCCACAACCCCAAGCCCTGGGAAAACACCACCGCATTCACCGGCGACACCCAGCAATTCACCCGCGACAACTGGAACGATCCGTTCATCAACATCTTCCGCGAAGCCTTCGCCCCCGCCGAATACGCAGAAACCTCAATCACCGTCGGGCTCCTCATCGTCCGCCACGAATGGCACAACGACCAGAACTACTACTTCATCGAAGACGGCTTCGAAGACCTGTACGTCATGAGCTTCTACAAGCACCGAGGCAGGACTGACGCGTTCTACGAGGCCGACACAGGCCAACCAATCACGCTCCATATCGCGAAGGACCTCTACAAGCAGATGACCGACCCCGACTACTTCGGCTGACCAAGGGGAACACCCATGACCCGCACACTCGACCGGGCGACCCCATGCGAGACACGCAAGACAAGAACGCAGAAGCGCGAGTGCTACTGCCACACCTGCCGAAAATGCTTCTCTTCGTTGGGCATCGCTCGCCACCGAACCGGACACCTCGACCGGCTGGAGGAGTGCCTCATCACATACTCGAACGGCGACACATACCGCCACTCGATGGCGCGAGACATGCAATGACTAGCACCCCAACGCGCAGACATACCCCAAAAACGCGCTGTAAGGCACCTAGAACGCGTGAACAGCCTCTAAACGTGTCCACGCCTGTCTGACACCTGAAAGCCCGTCAGAACAGCATCTAGACCCCTTAACGACCACCCCTGAAAGGAAACACACGATGACCATCGCAAACCTGCCCAACTGGTTCCACACATTCCAAAAAGAACTCAACGACGACATCAACAACGGAGCAAAATACGACTGCACCCGCAAACCCGGAATATACGTCATCGCCTATAAAACCCAGGAACCAACCACCCACGAAAACGCCGACGACTACATATTCATCCTCGACGGCGAAAAATGCACGTTAAACGAAATCATTAAACGCATCGCCGAATTCGATCCAGTACACACCCTTTATGACACGACCCTAGAAAAAACCGGGCTCATGATCGACGCACACGCACCCTGCTGTGGAGAATACTGCGACTGTGACCCCATAGAGTTCGAATCGATCGACGACGTAAAAGACCTCGCCCAAAACCATCCAGGCGAATTCGACGACCTCATCAGCTGCCTATGCCTGGAAGACGACCCCTGCGCCACCTACTTCGAACAGCTAGAAAAACTCAAGAACTACGCCCAAGAACAAGGCATCAACGTCGGAATCGACATCGTCCCCGTACGCACCGTGCAACGCTACCGTGAAGATCAATTCTTCCTCACCCGCAAATCATGCGAACGCCACATTAAAAAACACGCTCACAAATACTACGGGCGCAATCACCACGCATACGCCGAATACCCCTACCGCAACGACGAATACATGCGCCTCGTCGCGCTCCTTGCGTCAATCGACTTAGAAAAATCAACAATCGTTATCGATAAAACCCGGTACGACTACCTCAAAGACCGGTAATCCGAACGCAACAACATCCACATTGCGCGCGAACTCATCATCAGCAACACACACAGGAAGAAAGAACACGCACCATGACATGTGAAACCACCATCAAAGGAACCATCAGCGAACCCGACCTCCGCTACACCCCAAATGGGACACCCCTCCTCGAAATCGGCATCGCCTGCACGCCACGGCGCAAAAACAAAACCAGCAACGAATGGGAAGACGACGGCTCCCCCCTCTGGATCAACGCCACACTCTGGGACGACGACGCAGAAACCTACGCCGACCTTCTACACAAGGGCGACCGAATTATCGCCGCCGGCACCCTCGCCCGCGAAGAATTCACACGCAACGACGGAGGCAAGGGCGAAAAACTCTTCTTGCGTTTCCCCAAGATTGCCATCGTCCCTAAGAAGCAGGCCCAGCAGACAGTGAGCACTCAAGCCACCTACCCCACACAAGGGGTGCAGGGACAGTTCCCCGCCACCCCACCGTTCTAACCCGACCAAAACAAACGGCGGGCAGGCGGCCCCAGTGTGACTACCTGCCCGCCCCGTTAACAGGCACCAAGGGGCGGACAACGGACTTTGCGAGATGCCAACGCGCACAACACCACCACAAACAAGGAGACCACCACGATGACCGTAATAACCCCGCGCGTTTTCCGACAAAAACCATTCGAAATCGAAGCCATCCAATACACCGGAAACAACATTGGCGAAATCGCCGAATGGGTAATCAACTGCCAGGTAGGCAACCAGTGCGAATTCAAATACAACGGAAACCGCTTAACCGTCTCAGGCGACGACTTTTGCGCGTGCGGCGAACCCGGAAACTGGCTAATCCGCGACCCCGGCACACACTTCGATTTTTACAGCGACAAGCACCTCCACCGCTTCTACGACGAGGTGAACCACGAATGAAAATAACTATCACAATTGAGACAGCAGACGAAAACGTCGCGCTCAACACCGCCTCAGAAACACAGGAACCACCCTGCACAATCGACGGACCAGGCGCACTAGTCGAGCACGCAGACCACGACTCCACCCCACGCCCAATCGGTTTCACCGCACAACCTTGAAAACCCCGAACACCACGACACCACGAACACCACCGCCACCACACACGCCCCAAAAACTCGGACTCACAACAAACACACCCGAGGAGCACGCATGAACCAATGCCCCATCACCGGCGAACCCATAACACCACCAGACACCGTGTCACGCACCGCCGTCAACCAGCTAAAAACCACCGTCAGAGACCTACCCGAACTCATGGCATACGCCAACTACGCCATGACCGGCCTCAAACACGGCAACGACATGTGGGGACTCCACCACCACGAAAGCAAAGAACCCCTCAACCTCAACCTGCTCGAACAAATCACCCAAACCCAAACAACCATCAACGACTGGGCCTACAGATTCGGCTACCACATCCACGTCAACCACC
>NZ_JBHNPV010000002.1:0-7252 GCF_059082735.1 Actinotignum sp. usb-actsch-rep-73
AACACTTCAACACTGAGGCCGTGAAAACCCAAAAGGGCTTTCACGGCCTCACTTGTGTTTGCTGGCAATCTCAGACGGTGCCAGCCAATTGCCGGCACAACAGTCGGCAACGTGTCCGACGCTACAAGCCGTCTGTGACGATAGACCGCCTTCTTTGATTCATTAGGGTGGAATGCTTGTTCTATGAGTGAAACGACCAATCAAGTGTCATCGGGCTACATTATCGAAGGTGCCCCCGAGGGCATTCAGGCTTACCGTTCGGCCGCCCATGATCGTCTTGCCCACCAGTCACGCGTGGTGTTGCGACTCGGTCAGATGTTCCTGGCAAGCGGTGCCAGTGCATATCGCGTAAAAAACTCAATGACAACGCTTGCCAAAGCAGTAGGTATCGCAGAGCATCACGCGCAAGTCACCTACACGGAGATCATCGCCACCGCATATGCGAACGGCACCTTCCGTACTGGTCTTGCTGAACAACGCCAAATGGGCGTCAATGCCGACCGTATCGACAGGCTTAACAACTACGTCGCTTCTATTAAAGGCAAGGCAGTTCTGGTTGAAGACGCTGAAAAAGCGCTTGACGAAATCGAACGGGTGAAGCCACTGTATGACTGGTTTCCGAACGCTGCAGCATCTGGACTTGCCTGTGCTGCCTTCTCATTCCTGAACAGTGGCGGCTGGGTTGAATGCTCAGCTGTTGCAGTCGCAGCATTCTTTGGCCAGGCGCTTCGGCGTCAGATGCTCCACCGTCACATGAACCACTTCGGTGTGTGGATGAGTTGTGGTGCAGTCGCGGCGCTCATCTACATCCTTCTCGTTGCCCCTGCACAGCACTTCCTTGGCCTTGAGCCTACGCACCAAGCTGGTTTTATTTCAGCAATGCTGTTCCTAGTCCCTGGCTTCCCGCTAGTGACGGGCATTATTGACCTGGTCCGACACGATTTCCAAGGCGGTCTAGGTCGTCTGACGTACGTCTTCATGCTCTTGTTGTCTGCGGGCGTCGCCACCTGGGTAGTGTCAACAGTCTTCCACTGGTCTGTCACTCCCGAATACAGCTACATCCTCACCCCCTGGTTGCTCTATACTCTGCGGTTTATCACGAGCTTTGTCGCGGCGTTTGGCTTTGCTGTCCTGTTTAACTCGCCAACGCGAGTAGCGGGAACGGCGGCATTGATTGGTGCTTTTATCAACGTTGGGCGTCTTGCTCTGGTTGACGAGCTTGATGTTCAGACGCCCGCAGCTGTCGGTCTTGCAGCCCTTGCTGCAGGCCTCCTTGCAACGTTTGCAGCGGAGCGCACGCGGTTCTCTCGAGTGACGTTATCTGTCCCGGCGGTGGTCATCATGATCCCAGGTGTTCCGCTTTACCGTTCGCTCACCTACTTGAACAACGGCCAGATGCTCGAAGCCCTCCAGTCGCTATTCACCGTTATTTTCACGATCGTGGGTATCGGCATGGGTCTTGCTGTGGCGCGAATGCTGACGGATAAGAACTGGCTCACGGAATCGGCGCCCGTTGTGCCTCTCCTGGACGAGGTCCTCCCAGATTCGTTCAGCCCTACAGACAGCGCTGACACGGTGGCCAATGACCACACTTCTGCCCAAGTACATGAAACAGTTGGAGCTGCTGGCGGTGAAGAGGCTCTGAGTGAGCAGTCGCTTGCCGAAGCAAGAACACCAGATGATACATCCTCAAACCAAGAATTGAGCGACTAACGTAGCGTTCGACTTTTCATAGGTGGGGGCCACAGGCGGTGCCTGCGTTGAGGGCAGAGGAGCATTCAAAGGGGTTGAAAGCGTAAGGCAAGCAAGCGGTGCTCTCATCTCGTCGAATTTAAGATAAAGAACCGGGCGGGTACCACGTGCGTGGTGCCCGCCCGGCCTCGTCATTGAGAGAGCAGCGGAAGGTGAAAGGATCAGCTAAGTCCGCCGAGGATCTGGGCTACGAAGATCTTGCCGACCATTGCGACCGGGTAGATCAGAGCGTAACCAAGGGCAACGCGTGGATCCGAGTTCGTGCGGCCGTTGGCGAATGCCAGAACAGCAGGCTGGGTCTGCAGACCGCCGAGGAAACCGGACAGCTGCGTGCCACCCATCTTGAAGATCCAACGCATGATGACGTAGGTGCCAACTGCGAGGATCGTTGTGATGACGAAGCCCAGGATGAAGATCTTGATCCAGTCACCCGAGGTGAAGGCGTTCGCAATCTGTCCACCAGCGTTGGCGCCAGCCTGTGCGAGGAAGACCAACAGGCCGAACTCAGAAAGAACCTGGCAAGCGGTGAAGGGCAGAGCAGTGACCAGCGGTCCGATACGACCCAGACGACCGAAGACCAAGCCAACGATCAGGGTGCCTGCTGCCGAACCGATCGAGAAGTATTCACCGGACGGGGTCAGGATCGGGAGTTCACCGATCGCGATACCGAGCGCCATACCGAGACCCAGCGCGATCGGGTTCAGATCCGAAAGGCCACGAGCCGAGTCGCCGAAGAACTTCGTGATGGCTTCCATCTTGGAGGTAGGAGCAACAACGCGAACACGGTCACCCTGCTGAAGGATTAAGCCCGGCTCGGCAACCATGTCAACGTCACCGCGACGCACACGGGAGATCGTTGCGGAGAAGTGCTTCGCCATCTCTAGGTCAGCAACCGCGCGACCGGCAACCTTCGGATCGGAAACCGTCATGCGACGGAAGTCAAGGTAAGTGCGGTCTTGCATAAGGGAGTGTGAAGAAGCGTGACCCAGCTCAGTTGCTGCGCGAGCAACCAATTCACGAGGACCTATGACGGTCACCAAGTCACCCGGGTCCAGAGTGTCAGACATCGACGGGCGGGTGATCGGGCCGGTCTCACCACGACGCAGACGCGAGAATGTGACCTTCGACCCGAGCTTCTCGTAAATGTCGCCAACGAACGGGTGATCGTCGCGCTCAACGCGGATTGTGCGGTTCGCCAGCGGGGAAGGAGTATCGCGGTCGTTCTTGCCGTAGGAGAGCGCTGCGGCAGAAGCTACGAGCATACCGATCACACCGAACAGGTAGGCAATCGAGTAGCCGACAGTTGCGCGGTCCAACTGACCTGAGGCTTCGCCGGCGGCTGCAAGAGCGGGGGTGTTCGTGACCGCGCCAGCGAACGTACCCGAGATCAGTGCGATATCCATGCCGAGGGCCTTACCAACGCCAAGGCCAACGCCGGCCGCGACGACGTAGAGCACAACGACGGTCAAGATCGGGCCGACAGCGGTCTTCAAGTTATGGAAGAAGGACGCGCCGGAGTTGATACCGATAGCGAAGGTAAAGAGGGTCAGGCCGAGCGTTCCCAGTTGCGGGGTCACGCGAAGCTCGATGCCGTATGCCTGTGCCCACGCCGCCAAAATAATGGCGAAGAACAGAACGGCCGCAGCACCGAGACCGATGCCCTTGACCTTGATATGGCCAAACGCCATACCGATGCCAATGAGCAGGAAGAGGAAGAGAACTGGCTGCTCAGCCAGCAGAGCGAATACTGTTTCCACAGTTACGACTCCAATGTTGTGTTGACGGAGTAATCACGCCCATTATTGCAGGTTTGTCCGCAAAGGTAATTAGTTCATCGTCCTATCTGTGACGGATAAAGCGCCGAAAACCTATCGTTTGTGTCACGTATGCAAATGAAACGACAAAGGCGATGAGATTCAGATTCCGCAGTGTGAGATAAAAGGCGGGGCGAGGCCCTAGTGGGCATACGGTTTACCCGTGTTCAACATTCTCTCGGTTGGTATTTCCGTCCTGGTCATCGTACCCGGGCGTGCGAATCCTGCCGCGTGAAAACGGATGGATCGCACGCCTAATCCCCATCGCTATGACGCGGCTGGGGATTTTTTGTTGAGATCCACCCACACATAGAGAGGACCCAGCGGTGAAAGACACTGCTCCCACGCAGATGATGACCGGGGCGCAAGCGATTATTGCTTCCCTTGAAGCTCTCGGCGTGACCGACGTGTTCGGCATGCCCGGTGGCGCAATTCTTCCTACTTATGATCCGTTGATGAGCTCAAAGCTCAATCACATTCTTGTTCGTCACGAACAGGGTGCAGGCCACGCCGCTGAAGGCTACGCTCTTGCTACCGGCAAGGTCGGTTGTGCGATTGTCACATCCGGCCCGGGTGCAACAAACACCCTGACAGCGCTGGCCGACGCAAACATGGACTCCGTCCCCATGGTCGTGATTTCAGGTCAGGTGGGTGCCTCCCTGATTGGCACCGATGCATTCCAAGAAGCCGATATTGTTGGCGCCTCGATGCCACTGACGAAGCATGCGTTCCTTGTCACCGACGCTACAGAGATTCCATCTCGACTGGCTGAAGCCTTCGAGATTGCGTCGACTGGTCGTCCCGGCCCGGTCCTCGTTGATGTCACGAAGTCCGCGCAGACTGCCCAGATGAACTTCTCTTGGCCACCCGCCATGGACCTGCCCGGTTACAAAGAAGCTGCCAAGCCTCACAAGCGCCAAGTGCGCCAGGCTGCAGAGGCAATCCTTCAAGCGCAAGCCCCGGTGCTGTACGTCGGCGGTGGCATGATCCGTTCGGGTGCAACCGATGATCTTGCTCGACTGGTTGAGGCAACCGACGCTCCGGTCGTCACTACTTTGACCGCACGTGGTGCATTCCCAGATTCTGATTCACACACCTTGGGTATGCCTGGTATGCACGGAACCGTGGCAGCCGTCGGTGCTCTGCAACGCTCCGACCTGATCGTCACACTCGGTGCTCGCTTCGATGACCGCGTGACCGGCAACCTCGATTCTTTCGCGCCTCGTGCGAAGATCGTGCACATCGACATTGATGCCGCTGAGATCTCGAAGAACCGATTCGCGGACATTCCGATCGTCGGTAACCTCGCCGACGCGCTTCCGATGCTCGTTGACGAAATCGTCGCGATGAAGAAGAAGGACCAGGGCGATGACATCTCCGGATGGTGGCGTTACCTCAACCGTCTGAAGGACCGCTACCCGATGGGGTGGACGAAGACTGAAGACGGCATGATGGCCCCGCAGGAAGTCCTGTCGCGACTGTCCAAGATCGCAGGCCCCGATGCTATCTACGTGACCGGCGTTGGCCAGCACCAGATGTGGTCGGCTCAGTTCATCCAGTCCGACAAGCCGAGGCACTTCATATCCTCGTCTGGTCTGGGCACCATGGGCTTTAGCATCCCCGCCGCCATGGGCGCCCAGGTCGGCAAGCCGAACAACGTTGTGTGGGCAATCGACGGTGACGGTTCGTTCCAGATGACCAACCAGGAACTGGCCACCTGCACGGTGAACAACATTCCGATCAAGGTCTGCCTGATCAACAACTCCGTGCTCGGCATGGTGCGTCAGTGGCAGTCGCTGTTCTACGACAAGCGCTACTCCAATACAACGCTCAACCCCGTTGACGGAGAGCAGATCCCGAACTTTGAAATGCTCGCCACCGCCTACGGTATGGCAGCGCGCACCGTCCGTTCTATCGACGAAGTCGACGAGGCTATCGAATGGGCCATGTCCATCAACGACCGCCCTGTCCTGATCGACTTTAGAGTCTCGAAGGACTCCATGGTGTGGCCGATGGTCGCAGCAGGTGTGTCGAACGATGAAATCCGCTATGCCAAGGGTATGGCACCCGACTGGGATGTGGAGGACTGAAAATCATGGCACAAACACATACTCTGAGCGTGCTTGTTGAAAACAAGCCCGGTGTCCTGACCCGCGTCTCGGCACTGTTCGCGCGTCGCGCATTTAACATCACCTCGCTTACCGTGGGTGAAACTGAGCATCCCGAAATCTCCCGCATGACGATCATCGTCAAAGCAGAAGACCAACCCTTCGAACAGGTCACCAAGCAGTTGAACAAGCTGGTGAACGTGCTCAAGGTTGTGGAGCTTGAACCGGAAGACTCCGTGGAACGTCGCCTCCTCCTGATCAAAGTGCGCGCCGACGAAAAGCGTCGCACCGGCGTCTTGCAGGTTGTCGACCTCTTCCGTGCTCACGTCGTCGACGTGCAGACGGAAACGGTCGTCATCGAATCTATTGGCTCACTATCTAAACTCGAAGCACTTGTCCGCTCCCTTGAGCAGTACGGTGTGACAGAAATCGTCCAGTCGGGCGCTGTGGCGATCGGCCGCGGATCACGCTCGATCACGGATCAATTGAAGGAGAAATGACAATGACTGAGATCATCTACGACGACGGTGCAGATCTGTCGATCATCCAGTCCAAGAAGGTTGCCATCATTGGCTACGGCTCGCAGGGTCACGCCCATGCGCTCAACCTCAAGGATTCCGGCGTCGACGTGGTTGTTGGTCTGCGTCCGGGCTCTTCCTCATGGGACAAGGCTGAATCCGCTGGCCTGACTGTCAAGGACGTTTCCGAAGCTGTGGCCGAAGGTGACGTTGTGATGATCCTGGTTCCGGACCAGGTCCAGCGTTTCGTCTACGCAGAGCAAATCGCCAAGAACCTCAAGGACGACGCCGCACTGTTCTTCTCGCACGGCTTCAATATCCGCTACGGCTACATTGCCCCCGAAGCCGGCCACGACATCTGCATGGTCGCCCCGAAGGGCCCGGGACACACCGTTCGTCGCCAGTTCCTCGAAGGTAAGGGTGTTCCGGCCCTCGTCTGTGTCGAGCAGGACGCATCCGGCCAGGCGCTCGCACTCGCACTGTCCTACGCCAAGGCAATCGGTGGCACCCGCGCAGGCGTCATTGAGACCACCTTCACTGAAGAAACCGAAACCGACCTCTTCGGCGAGCAGGCAGTCCTCTGCGGTGGCGTTTCCAAGCTTATCCAGTACGGCTTCGAAACCCTGACCGAAGCTGGCTACAAGCCCGAAATGGCCTACTTCGAGGTCTGCCACGAACTGAAGCTCATCGTTGACCTGATCAACGAGGGTGGCCTGACCAAGCAGCGTTGGTCCTGCTCCGACACCGCAGAGTACGGCGACTACGTCTCCGGCCCACGCGTCATCGGCCCGCAGGTCAAGGAAGCCATGAAGGAGGTCCTTGCCGACATCCAAGACGGCACCTTTGCCAAGCGCTTCATCGCCGACCAGGACAACGGCGGCCTCGAATTCAAGGCGTTGCGTGCAGAAAACGAAGCGCACCCGATCGAAAAGACCGGCCAGAAGCTCCGCAAGGCCTTCGGCTGGACCTCGGCAGACTCCGACTACACCGATGGTTCCGCAGCTCGCTGATCGATTCCGCGCGAGTGATGTCGCCTTCCACTAGGGAAGCATGACGGAGG
>NZ_JBHNPV010000003.1:0-706 GCF_059082735.1 Actinotignum sp. usb-actsch-rep-73
AACCATAGAACACCAACTGAAGAAAGCCATTGAAGCCTCTGGCGGCTTGTGCTGGAAGCTTGTCTGCCCTGGAACCACGGGTGTACCTGACCGGATATGCCTGATGAGAAACCGCGTAGTTTTCGTTGAGCTCAAAGCACCAGGTAAACAACCCAGGCCAATCCAGGTGCGCCGGATGAACCAACTCCGCCAGCAAGGTTTCACCGCTCTGGTTGTTGATTCGATTGACGGCATACAGGAGGTGCTTGATGCACTATCAGCCGCATAACTACCAACGCCAGGCGACCCAGTTCATCATCGACCACCACGAGGCCGCAATCTTCCTTGGGATGGGTTTGGGCAAATCGGTGATCACGTTGACGGCGATCTGGCAGCTCATGCTCGACTACTTCACCATCCACCGAGTCCTAGTCATCGCACCACTGCGGGTAGCCCGCGATACCTGGCCCGCCGAAATAGCGAAGTGGGATCACCTTGACGGGCTCACCGTCGCGGTCGCTGTTGGCACCAAACAAGACCGGCTGAACGCTCTCGCGGCGTCTGCGATGGTGACCATCATCAACCGTGAAAACATCCCATGGCTCATTAGCCAACTCGGGGGGAGCTGGCCGTTCGACATGGTCGTCATCGACGAACTCTCCAGCTTCAAAAACCACCGGGCAAAGCGGTTCACGGCATTGGTGAAAATGCGGCCGCACGTTAAGCG
>NZ_JBHNPV010000004.1:0-944 GCF_059082735.1 Actinotignum sp. usb-actsch-rep-73
AACGCTAACCACCCCACCTCCAAACCGCTGGATTTGTTGGCGTATCCGATCGGGAACTCCACCCAGGCGAACACGATCGTGCTCGACACCTTCGCAGGCTCAGGCTCCACACTCATGGCAGCTGAGGCAACCGACCGCATCGCCTACTGCATGGAACTCGACGAAAAATACGCCTCCGTGATCCTGCGCCGCTACGCCGACGCCACCGGAGACGCCGCAGGAATCACGTGTCTCCGCGACAGCCAGCAGCTCGCCTACCTGGATGTCGTGAAGGCAG
This sequence comes from Actinotignum sp. usb-actsch-rep-73, assembly GCF_059082735.1. Lineage (NCBI taxonomy): Bacteria > Bacillati > Actinomycetota > Actinomycetes > Actinomycetales > Actinomycetaceae > Actinotignum > Actinotignum sp. usb-actsch-rep-73. Next base: position 278 of record NZ_JBHNPV010000004.1, read on the forward strand.
TGGATCGAGGCACCACATGACCGCGTTGACGCTTGGCTCTCTGTTTGACGGGTCGGGCGGCTTCCCACTCGCCGCCCTCAACGTCGGTATCCGCCCCGTCTGGGCGTCCGAGGTGGAGCCGTTTCCGATCCTCGTCACCACCACCCGTCTGCCCGCGGTCACCCACCTCGGCGACGTCAACACTATCGACGGCACCGTGATCGAGCCGGTGGACATCATCTCGTTCGGGTCGCCGTGCCAAGACCTGTCGGTCGCAGGACGGCAGACCGGGCTGGCAGGTTCACGTTCCGGCCTGTTCTTTCAGGCTGTTCGCATCATCAAGGAAATGAGGGAGGCGACTAATGACCAATATCCCCGATTTGCTGTCTGGGAGAACGTGCCGGGAGCCTTCTCCTCCAACCAAGGGGCGGATTTCGCCGCCGTCCTCACGAGCCTCATCCAGGTCGTCGCGCCGTCCGTCCCTGACGTGCCTGTTCCTGACACGCGGTGGGCCGACGCTGGGACCGTCGTGGCAGGCGGATGCTCGGTTGCGTGGCGTGTACTCGATGCGCAACATTTCGGCCTCGCCCAACGACGCCGCCGCATCTACCTTGTCGCAGATTTTGCAGGCCGATCCGCACCCGAGATTCTTTTTGAGCCCGCGAGCCTGCCAAGGAATCCTGAATCG
>NZ_JBHNPV010000005.1:0-1735 GCF_059082735.1 Actinotignum sp. usb-actsch-rep-73
ACACACACAACCATCGGTGCGCGGCAGCTACCTTCCTGTGTCACCCCTGTTAACACGCTTACCTACAACAATCAGGATCCCACAACACCCAAGCTGATCAAACCCGAAGGAATGAACAGTCCGGATGCGGGTGGTTAGCATAAAAGCTTCAGTATTTGGCGGTCACAACGCGGTACCAGAATATCAACTGGTTGTCCATCGACTACGCCTGTCGGCCTCGCCTTAGGACCCGACTAACCCAGGGCGGATAAACCTAGCCCTGGAACCCTTAGTCAATCGGCGGACGGGATTCTCACCCGCCATTCGTTACTCATGCCTGCATTCTCACTCCCACACGCTCCACCAACCGTTCCCAGCAGGCTTCACCGCACGCAGGACGCTCCCCTACCCACCCACACAACCTTAGGCAGGTCCCCTGCCCAGGCTCTTTCATGTGTGAGTGCCACAGCTTCGGCGGTACGCTTAAGCCCCGCTACATTGTCGGCGCGAAACCACTTGACCAGTGAGCTATTACGCACTCTTTCAAGGATGGCTGCTTCTAAGCCAACCTCCTGGTTGTCACCGCGATCTCACATCCTTTCCCACTTAGCGCACACTTAGGGGCCTTAGCTGATGATCTGGGCTGTTTCCCTCTCGACTACGAAGCTTATCCCCCGCAGTCTCACTGCCATGCTCAACCTAATGGCATTCGGAGTTTGGCTGACGTCAGTAACCCATAGGGCCCATCGGCCATCCAGTAGCTCTACCTCCACCAGGCAACACACAACGCTGCACCTAAATGCATTTCGGGGAGAACCAGCTATCACGGAGTTTGATTGGCCTTTCACCCCTACCCACAGCTCATCCCCCAGGTTTTCAACCCTGGTGGGTTCGGTCCTCCACACAGTCTTACCTCTGCTTCAACCTGGCCATGGGTAGATCACCCCGCTTCGGGTCCAGAACACGCGACAAACGCCATATTTCAGACTCGCTTTCGCTACGCATACCCCACACGGGTTAAGCACGCCACGTATCACTGACTCGCAGGCTCATTCTTCAAAAGGCACGCCATCACCCCACAAGGCTCTGACGGCTTAAAGGCACACGGTTTCAGGTACTATTTCACTCCCCTCCCGGGGTACTTTTCACCATTCCCTCACGGTACTATGCACTATCGGTCATCAAGAAGTATTTAGGCTTACCAGGTGGTCCTGGCAGATTCACACGAGATTTCACGAGTCCCGCACTACTCGGGCACCTATCCCACCCGCGCATGCAACAGTCCATCTACACGACTATCACGCACTCCGGTCCGCTATCCCACACGGTTCAACTACCATCACACACGCAAGCCCCTCCCCGGCAGAGAAGAGACGAACAAGCCCCACAACACCGCACACGCAACCCCCGCCGAGTATCACACGCACACGGTTTAGCCTCCTCCGCTTTCGCTCGCCACTACTCACGGAATATCTTTTCCTACGGGTACTAAGATGTTTCACTTCCCCGCGTTCCCCCCACCACCCTATACACGTTCAGATGATGGTAACCAAGCACAACCCTGGTTAGGTTCCCCCATTCGGACACCCTCGGATCAAAGCTCGCTCGCCAACTCCCCGAGGCATATCGCAGGCCGCAACGTCCTTCATCAGCTCTTGATGCCAAGGCATCCACCGAATGCCCAACAAAACTAAACAAAACCACACAACAAGAAAATAAAGATGCTCACAACCACTATACAAATCACAAACAACCC
>NZ_JBHNPV010000006.1:0-14891 GCF_059082735.1 Actinotignum sp. usb-actsch-rep-73
ACATCAGGGGCCCGTTAGGGGAACGTAAGAGGCAAGGAAAGACAAATGATCCCAACTCAAACACCAGTGTTCTTGGACTGCGATACGGGAATCGATGATGCGCTGGCATTGGCCCTCTGTCTTGCCAACCCCAGCCTGAAGCTCGTCGGCGTTGGGTGCGTTTCTGGGAATACTGATGCCGAACAGGCAACGCGAAACACGCTTGATCTTCTTGCTTTAGCGGGACGATCGGGGATACCAGTCGCGACTGGTGCACACGACTTCCTTACCCACCCTTATGACGGGGGAGTGCCCCATATCCATGGGGAAAATGGCGTTGGCAACGTCGAACTTCCCGCGTCGACCCAAGCCGCTGATACGAGGAGTGCGGCCGAGCTTCTGATCGATCTCGCGAGCGAGTATACGGGTAGCCTCGTTGTTATTGCTGTCGGACCGCTGACGAACCTTGCGCACGCGATTGAATTGGAGCCGGCGTTGCCACAGCTCGTGAAAGAGCTTGTCATCATGGGTGGCGCACTACGCGTGCCCGGAAATGTTTCGCCTGTCGCAGAGGCCAATATCGCGAACGATCCCGAAGCGGCGCAGCGGGTCTTTGATGCCAAATGGCCGATTACCTTGGTTCCTCTTGATGTGACGATGCAATACCCGATGTTCGAAGAACATCGACGAGCGCTACTGGAACACTCGCACCCCTTCGTCAGCGCGCTCGGCGAGATCCTCAACCTGTACTTCGACTTCTACACGGACGTCTTCGGTCGGCGTTCATGCGCGCTCCACGATCCGATGACAGTGGCGCTCGCCAGCAGAATGTCGAGTGCCAAGCGGAGCGAACAGATGCGAGTCAGCGTCGATACCACCGATGGTGAAGGACGAGGCCAAACAATCGAACGCCTCGACCCGTCGGGCAACGTCCGCGCCGTATTCGAACTTGAAGACGAGCTTGCAGGGCGCTTGGTTCAACAGCTGGTGAGGTTTTACTGAGTGCCCGCCTTGAGGATGCTGGTTTCACGGTGGTGCCGTTTGGGCAAGGCTTCAAAGACATGTCCCCACCGTCGAAGGAACTCATGAAACTTGCCTTAGAGGGCAAGCTAACCCATGGCGGGCACCCAGTGCTGGCTTGGATGGTCGATAACATTCATGTGCGTACTGACCCAGCAGGAAACATCAAACCCGACAAACAAAAATCCGCCGAGAAGATCGATGGAGTCGTCGCTACCATCATGGCCTTAAATCGGGCAATAAGATGCGGCAACACCCCAGAGGCGAGCTCAGTTTATGATTTGCGGGGACTTTTGGTGCTATGAGGTGGCCAGGGAAGGATGCGGTTAACGCGGGTGGCATAGCGGGTGTATTCGTCACCGAATTTGTTTTCTAGCCAGCGCTCTTCGGTGTGTTTCATCAAGACGCTCAGGCCTACCCAATAAATCACTGGTAGGGCTAGCAGCCACCAGTTTGCTTGCACGAGCAAGAGACCGCAGTTCAACAGCAAAAAGGCTGCGTAAACGGGGTGGCGCACCCATGCGTAAATCCCACTGGTCATGAGCTTGCCGGTCTTGACACTTTGGACCATGTGAGAGCCAAAGACCGCCGCACACCACACAATTACGGCCTCCGCAATCACGAGCAGGCCTGCTGCAATCATGAGTATTCGTATCCACGCGTTAGCGATAGCGCCGTTTGATGCGAGACCTAAATAGCTGAGAATGCTCGCCGTGACCGTGAGCGCGAAAATAGCCGATACATAGATAGGCCCTACCCCTAGCACGGGAAGATGCGAAGTGCCGGCCGTGTTCATAGAGATATTTTCGCATATCCAGGAAGGAACTTATATGGGTCTAAAAACTGGCTACGTCCCAAAGCGTGCGAAGCTAAAAACCACCATATAACGCCGTTCTATTCGTTTCTATTTGGGCCGACATCTGCTGGGCGTCTGGTGACAGAACGTTTCGCGATGCAGATGACTGCTGTCTATGGCTACGTACGGATCTTGGCTGAGGCGATAGCCGGGCTACTGGAGTGGCCTAAGGATTAGGTCCACGTGGTTTAAGCGTTGACCGTGTTTTCTTGTCTCCATTGTTCCGCATATTGTCGTGGGCTGAGGTAGCCCAGCGAGGAATGCGGATGGAAGTCTTTGTAACGTCGTGACCGCAGATTTACGAGCGGGCGAGCGTGTTCCAGGTTCTCGATACTGTTGTCCTCTAACAGCTCGTCTCTCATCCGGTTGTGGAACGATTCAACGAACCCGTTATGCCATGGCTGACCGGGCGGGATAAACGCTTGGAATGTCCCATCCTCGGTTGCCCACTCTTGCAGTGCGTGAGAGATGAATTCGGGGCCGTTATCCATCCGGATCACCCTGGGACGTCCACCATGCTCGAGGCAGGCAAGGTCGAGCAGTTCAATCACCGAAGCAGCATCAAGCTTCCTAGCAACTATGAAAGCGACGTGTTCGCGGGTTTCAGACACTCCCAGATTATCCCGCAGACGATCCTCAACAAGCCTGACATCCCGCTCCCCAAAAACTTTTATATAGTTCCTTGGCATGCGAAATCCTCTCACAAAAACCTCGGAACAAAACCCGGGATGCTTCAACGCCGAATCCTTGCTGTGCGGGGGAGGGGGAACCTTGTGAGATACTAAAATATGACTATCGCTGAATGGATTGTGCTCGCGGTTCTCGTGCTAGTTGGATTTGCCATTTGGTGGCATTTCTCTCTGCGAAGGAGAATTGACAAGAGAATGCATGAAGCTCCGCCCGAAGAGCGTGAAGCTTTGATGAAAGTTCAACGAGATATTGATCGTGGCAAGGCGGCGCGCCAGGGATTCTTCTTCTAGGTACCGTAGACTGCGACTCGTCTACAAGGAATGTCTGATGACTGGGCTTGGCCAGGATCGCGCTAACCAGAGACCTGTGGCAGCCAAATTAGTTGATCCGTCTGTGTGAGTATTCGGTAGTCACGATAGGGCGCCCAACGCATGAACTTTGGGTTCGGACACGAGAGTTCTTCTCGGAGGTCTCTTGATACCCTAGTCTGCACTCTGTGGGGCTACTCGTTCGAGAACGAGATCCGGGTCAACGCCGGACGCACTCACTTCGATGAGTCTTTCACCACCCTCTCAGCACAATTGAATCGAGTAGTTCTTAGTGAGTGCTGGGATCTGTGAGGATCTGAGCCGTCGCCAATCCTGATTCCCTCAACTCCCGTGATTTGTTGAGCTTACGAACAATTTGTTCGGGCGTGTGCTTACTGAACTTTTTCACCATTGCTCCATTCTCCCCACCTAGTGGCGGGACATCAATGGACAACACTCAAGTCACCTGGACCCAAAAACCAAGGACACTCCACTACCACTGCACGTATACCGTTACAAGGACGGTGGCGACAAGGAAAAGCCCTCGAACACCCCTTATACCGGCTGTTGCATGATGAAACTAACCCCGAGATGACGAGCTTCGGGTTTCGAGAAACGGCAACAAGATCGCCGTGTTGGAGGAGGGCATGAAGTACTCGCCCGTGGAGGCAAGCGTTGCTACGAAGACTGAGCCTCACTCGATCCCCAATAGGTAGTGCAGAGTTGCCAGCGGTGACTCCGCACTACCTATAGCTGCGGCAACTGAGGTTGTTTGCGTTCCACAACGCCAAACCGTCCCGCACCTACGCCAACACAACTACGCCATACCAGCACGCAACTGACCGGTCTTTGGATCCACACCGAAACCCCAGCGCCCAGAACCAGCCTGCCCATTCCCAGGAACGCGCAACATCCCCTGCTGTTCAGCCTCAGCGACCAGCGTCCCATTACGCGTAAACACCTGATAACGAACCAACGTACGCGACGAATTCACATTTGAACACGTCCCATCGAACAACAACCATTCATTAATATCCACATCGCGGTGGAACCACATCGCATGATCCAACGACGCAGCCGACATGCCAGGAGTCATCCAAGACAACCCCAACGCACGCATCGCAGGCTCCAACATCACCTGATCAATCACATACGCCAACAAAGCGCGATGAACATGCTGGCTCGCCTCAGCAGGCACCTCGGCACGAGGCTTCATCCATAACTGCTGGCGACTGGCCAACGACTCATCCGACTTCGTATACAGCGACTGCTGAACATGGCGCACATCAAATGCCGTTGTTTTCCCCAAAAAACGCCCAACCGGATGATCCATCGCCCGAAAAATCTCCAAAGCGCTCGAAAGCTCTTCCGGCGGTGTCACGGCAGGGGAGTCAGACGTGAAAGCCAAGCCAGCCTCGTTCTTTTCGTACGACGCCTGCAACGCCAGAATCTCTTTCTCACCCTGGCGACACACAACCCGACGCGAAGAAAACGAACGCCCATCGCGAAGACGTTGAACCTCAAGCTCAAACGGTATTGACGGGTCGCCACCACGCATGAAATACGTGTGGAATGAATGAGGAAGACGCCCCTCATCCATCGTCGCAGCGGCAGCAACCAACGCCTGCGCCACAACCTGGCCACCATAAACACGCCTCACCTGAGGCAACGAATGGCCAACAAAACGATCGTGACCAGACTCCTCCAAAGCCAAAATCCTTAATACAGAAGCAACAGGCTCAGTAGAAATCAGCGGAACATCAATGGGATGAGTCATGTATCTATTTTCACCTGAAACTTCGCGCACGCCACCGCACAATCCACCTACCCTAGGCGCAGAAAGCCGCCTACTGTCAACACTAGACAACGTAGAAAAGCTGCAAAAAACAGCCAAAAAACACTAGCCTGACCGTGTTTAGTGATTGCGATCATACGTTTAAAGGGCTACCATGTGATGCGGATCGCAACAGGACTATGCCTTGGAAGGAAGGAGCGGGATGGAATCGGCTCTCGCGTTGGTTGACGCCCTCGGTGGATCTTCCAACATCATCGACATCGAACCGTGCTCCCTCCGCATCCGAGTCGAAGTAGGCAACCAAGCAAACGTCAACGAAGACGCACTCCGCATGCCGTTCGTCCTAGCAGTCGTCCGATCCGGTAACATCGTCCAAATCATCGCAGGCACAGAATCTGACGACATCGCAGAAAAAATGGCAACTGTTGTCAAAAGGGACACTGCCAACGAAGCGTAACTAGAGTCGCGTCCACTTTGCCGGCCAACGGTTCCCAAGGGCAAGACTGACGCATAGACTTGGCTGTACGCCCGCAACCAAAGGAGTCACACGTGGACTGGAGTGCGCCAGCAGCGTCCGATATTGACACGCTACGAGCCCTCGCCGACAAAAACGGTGTCGCAACCTTCTTCTGGGACTGGTACGGACAACAAAAATTCGTTTCAGCTGACTCTCTGCTCGCTGTCCTCAAAGCACTCGGCGTCAACGTTGACGCCGACTCAACGGTCGGAGATATCCACCACGCGCTGACGGAAACAGAAGACCGATTCTGGCTTGCCACACTGCCACCAACGATCGTGGCACGCCAAGGACAACACCGTGATTTCCCCGTCCACGTCCCCCACGGCAACTGGGTGCACGTCACCTGGATCAGCGAAGACGGAACATCCGGCGACTGCACGCAACTCGACCGCTACATCGCCCCGCGCCAAATCGGTGACGCGCTGATCGGCCGCGCAACTTTCGAAACACCCGACCACCTGGCACCGGGCTGGCACCGGATCGTCGCAACGCTTGAAGGCGGAGAAGTCCACTCCGCAACCTTGCTTGTAGCGCCCAACCACATTGACAATGGCCCGCTCGCTGACGCCAAGCGACGCTGGGGCGTATCTGCACAGCTGTACTCAACGCGTTCGGCACGCTCGTGGGGATTGGGTGACGCTGAAGACCTTGCCGATCTCGCGTCAGTATGCGCCGACAGGGGAGCAGACTTCCTGCTCATCAACCCCATCCATGCGTCCAGCCCGATCACGCCGATGGAAAACTCACCGTACCTACCGGTTTCGCGCCGTTGGCTGAACCCCATCTACATCCGCCCCGAAGCAATCGACGAATTCGCCGACGCATCACCTGACGTTCGTCGATCCATCGAAGAACTCCGCCTAGCCACGAACGCTACCGATACCGCGGATGCGCTGGTCGACCGAGATCGCACGTGGGAAACCAAACGTAAAGCTCTCGAACTGATCTACCAGATTCCACGCTCGTACCACCGAACCTCGCAATTCACCCACTTCGTCGAAGAAGGTGGACGCGATCTGGCGAACTTCGCACTCTGGAGTGCCCTGGCAGAAGCAAACGAATCCTGCATCCTGCCCGACGAGATCGCATCCTCAACATCACCGTCCGCTGACCGTGCCCGCCTTGAACTGGCAGACCGCATCGAATTCTGGGAATGGTGCCAGTGGATCGTCTCCCAGCAGATGCAAGACGCGCAACGCGTCGCAACCGACGTCGGTATGGACATCGGCATCATGGCTGACCTTGCCGTCGGTGTTCACTCACACGGATCCGAAACCTGGTCCAACCGCCACGTGTTCGCCCAAGGTATGACTGTTGGTGCTCCGCCAGACATGTACTCCCAGCAGGGACAGGACTGGTCGGAACCGCCATGGTCGCCACGAGCCCTGGCACAGGCCGGCTACAAGCCGATCCGCGACATGGTCCGCGCAGCCCTCGCCAACGCGGGAGCCATCCGTATCGACCACATCCTCGGCCTCTTTCGCCTCTGGTGGATCCCAGCGGGCATGGGTGCCGGAAACGGCACCTACGTGTACTACGATCACGAGGCCATGGTCGGAACCGTGCTCCTAGAAGCGCAACGCGCCGGAGCAGTTGTCATTGGTGAAGACCTCGGAACCGTTGAACCGTGGGTCCGCGACTACCTGAGTTCGCGAGGCATCCTAGGGACCTCGATCCTCTGGTTCGAGAAGGATGGTGGCGGATGGCCACTTCACCCCGGCTCGTATCGCACCGCGTGCCTTGCCGCAGTGAACACGCACGACCTGCCACCGACTGCCGGATACTTGGCTGGTGTGCAGACCACTTTGCGTGACGAGCTTGGTCTGCTGGTCGAGGATGTCGAATCCGTGCGAGCCGCTGATCGTCTTGAACGTGAACAGGTGTTGGCTCGACTTCGTGAATACGGGTTGCTTGAATCCGCATCCCCGTCAGAGCGTGAGATCGTTGAAGCCTTGCATGCGTATGTTGCGCAGACCTCATCTCAGCTGGTCGTGGCATCGTTGGTGGATGCGGTGGGGGACAGGCGTCCGCAGAATCTTCCCGGCACTGACAAGGAATATCCGAACTGGCGTGTTCCGCTCTGTGATGCTGACGGTGTTGAGGTTTACATTGACGACCTTCCGGCCAATGAGCGTTTGAACTCCCTGTTCACCGTTCTTACGGCATCGGTGCGCGCTCGAAAGTAGGGGACTGGTTGGGTTTTCGCTGGCTGGTTTTGAGAGAGTGACCGGTTTGCGTGCACGGGCTACACCTGATGCGACGGTTTAGTGTCTGAGGGCGTGGTTGTGTCGCGTGAGGTGTAGGTGGTGCCACCGGAAAAGTGCTAGAGCTCCCAGCAGTCGGCGATTGCAATCCCGGCTCGAACGAAAGTCCCCGGCTTGACCAGCAATTTCATGGACACATCGGGGCGCAGAGCGATGACGGGAACAATCACGGCAAGGCCAGCACGGCGCGCAATGCTACGGTCCCACGTGATTAAAGGTGAGCCGGCTTTCACCGCATCGCCCTTAGAAGCGTGGACGGTGAACCCTTCACCCTTCAAGTTCACTGTATCGATACCAAGGTGAACCAAGATTCCTGTGCCCGACCGATGCTTGATCGCAAAAGCGTGCGGGTGAAGCGAATGAACTGTCCCCGAAATTGGAGCGTTCGCGATAGAGAGCGAGTCAGCACTCGCGCCAGCATCGCTCGTGCTCGCACCCACGTCAGCAACATCAATGGTTGCACCCGCGCCTTCGCTCTCGGGCACAATAGCGAAACCAGGCCCAATAATCTCTTGAGAAAACACAGGATCCGGCACGGCGGAAAGAGCTTCGACCGTGCCGGAAAGTGGTGCGTAGATCGTGAACGTCATGGAAGTAGATGCGTGATCTTCAACGAATGAGGTGCGCGGTCACCGCGTGGTGCGGGTTCGCGCCAAAGAAGGAACGAACTGTGCGCAGTGAACCGCAATCATTGTTGCGATGATGCCAGCTTCGATAATCGCGTGGGTCACTTGAGCTTTTCGATTTCCTCGACGATGGTTTCGGTTTCGGGGCCCATGACGACCTGCACCGAGTTTGCGACGGTGACAACACCGAATGCGCCCGCGTCAGAGAGGGCTTTTTCGTCGATCTTGTCTTCATCCGTGACCTCTGCGCGGATACGAGTGATGCACGCTTCGATCGTCTTAATGTTGTCCCAGCCACCGAGGGCTGAAAGGATGTCTGCTGCCTGACTCATGTGGGCCTCCTCAAAACACCGCAAATAGGGCATATGTCACATTTAGTTTAGTTTAGCGTGCTTTGGATGAATGTGCCCTGTTCATCGCGCATTAAGTGGGGAAAATGCTCACGTGGTGAGCGCGGCTTCGTCCCTTGGGTGAGATGCAGAAAGGACGAGGTCGCGACCACTAGATCAGCGCCAACTTTTCGAAGGCGCGGGCCAAACCGTCTTCTTCCAAGGTGGCGGTTTCGAACGTTGCGGCTGCGACGATTACGGGGTCGGCTCCGCCCATTGCGACTGACCTTCCAGCCACCTGCAGTGCTTCAAGGTCATTCATGGAATCGCCGATGGCGATGGTGTGAGCGATGTCGAAACCAAGATGGCGAGCAGCCAGCTGAATGCCAGTGCCCTTCGAGATTCCCTTTGGAGTCACCTCAAAAACCAGAGTGTTACCTGCGGGAATAGAGCCGGGGATGACGTCCATCGAGTCGGGGATAAGGGAGCGAACCTGCTGGTAGGTCGTGTTACCTGCTGGGATGTACGCCGTGCACTTCGCTGATGACTTCGGAAGACCCTCGCCAAGATAGGGGGCGATGGACTCGGCGTAGGGAGCCCAATCCTGGGGCTTCATTCCGGCGGTTTCAAGGAACATCTCCATGAATCCCTCGGAGGGGTGCATGGCGTCCGACCCCTGCCAGATCCACATTCCGTCAAGCTGACGCCACACATCGGTGATCGGTTCGATCAGCGCGGGGTCAACGCGTTCGTCCAGCAGGACTTCCTGGCCGACGCGCACGTAGCTTCCCGCTCCCGCAACGCACCCTGAAAAACCGAAATCCCACAGGTAGGGGTAGATTTCCGGGATCGAACGACCCGTGCACATGAACAGGGTGTGGCCGCCTTCGACGGCTTGCTCGCACGCTTGACGGGCGGATTCGGGGACCGTTTGGTCTTTGCCGATCAGGGTTCCGTCAAGGTCAAGGAAGATTAACTGGGCTGAAGAGGAAGCAGACGTCATGGTCCTTAGGATATCCGGTCGCTCAGACGCGATGCTCGAACGACCGTGTGAAGTAAGAGTGCAGGAGGGCTAGGAAGCTAGACCAACGCGACCACGCTTGGCATGCAAGCGCGCGATGGTCACAATCAGGCGCTGTAACGGAACATCAATTCCGGCAGCGTCAGCTTTCGCCACAAGAGCTCCGTTCAGGTACTCCAGTTCTGACAGTTTTCCTGCAATCAGGTCGCGTTGCATCGACGAGGTCGAGGCTTCCGGGTAGCTATCCAGCTCGCCGACGATCTTTTCGCAGTCCTCGTTGGTCAAATCAACGCCGCTGGCGCGCGCGACCGACTGGACCTCTTTCACGGACTTTGTCCAGAGAGCGTGGGTTTCGTCGAAGGAGCGTATTTCGCCGACGGTCGCGTTTGCCAGAACGTTCACGCCACCCATGGTGCAGATGACCGCGTACTTGTACCAGAGGTCGTGTGCGATCGTGGGGGACATGTGCGCATCAACGCCGTTGGCAAGCAGTGCGTCCTTGAATTCTTCGAGGATCGGGTACGTTCCGTCCAAGCCAATTGGTGCACTGCCGATGAGCATCTTTGGTCGGGCGCCGATCTGACGGACCTCGCCCGGGCCGTCGATGAAGGCAACGATGAAGGTGACGCACGGTAGTGCGTGCTCTGCTCCGAAGCGTTTTGCCACCATGTCGGGCGCAACGACACCGTTCTGGAAGGTCAGGACCAGCGTGTCCGGGCCGATCATCTGCTGGCAGTTTTCCAGCGGTTCTTCGAAGTGAGTGAGCTTGACGGTGATCATCACCAGGTCGCAGACGCCTACGCCCGTGCCGTCGGTGGTCACCGATGCGGGGTGGTAGGTGCGCGAACTGGATTCGGTGTGCACGATCAAGCCCCTGTCGCTGATTGCTGCGACGTGACGGGGAGTGGTGACGATATGAACCTCGGCGCCCGCATCCATGAGAGCACCTGCGTGGTAGCCGCCCACGCCGCCGGAACCAATAATTGCGATCTTCATGCTTCGATAGTGGCACGTTTGCGGGTGCGCGTCACCGGTTTGCGAAAAATTCTCAACTGTTAACACTCGGCAATGGTGATTTATGTACGAGGCCACGCATCTCTTCCCAGGCACCTGCGTCTGATAGGGGGCGCGATATGCGTAACGCTTCAACGACTATGCTTAATGCATACCCGCCTGACATCGATCAAGGAAAGCTCATGTCCGCCCAGCCGTTGCTGTCTGTCATCGTTCCCTCGTACAACTCGCAGGACTATCTGGATCGGGCGCTTGCGACCCTCGTTGACTACAACGATGAAGTGGAAGTATTGATCGTCAACGACGGCTCAAAAGACAACACCGGTGCGCTTGCTGATCGGTGGGCTTCAAAGTATCCGACCTGCGTGCGGGCTATCCACCAGGAAAATAAAGGCCATGGTGGCGCAGTCAATGCCGGTTTGAAAGTTGCCACGGGCACACACGTTCGCGTCGTCGATTCTGACGACTGGGTTGATCGCGCGGCAATGAACAAGGTGCTTGACGTTCTTCGTGAAGAACGTGCGAACGGGCGTGAACTGGATCTTCTGGTCACTAACTACGTCTACGAAAAGCAGGGCAAAGCGCACAAGCTGATTGTCCGCTACCGCAACGTCCTGCCACAGGGACGCACAATTGGCTGGGAAGACGTTCGTAAGTGCCGTTACACGCAGTACCTGATGATGCACTCGCTGACCATGCGCACCGAACTTGTCCGTCAGTCCGGTCTGGTCATGCCCGAGCACACGTTTTACGTTGACTTCATTTACTCCCACACGCCGTTCCCGCTGATTCGCACGATCCGCTACCTTGACGTCGACCTGTACCGCTACTTCATTGGTCGCGACGACCAGTCGGTCAACGAGCCCGTGATGATTTCGCGCTTGGATCAACTGATGCGCGTCAATCGTGAGATGGTGAAGGCTATTCCGGACCCGGACACGGTTCCGGCCAACCTCTATAACTACATGATCCACTACCTGCGCATTAACTGCGTGGTCTGCACAATCATGGCTGTTCTGTCGGGAACTGACGAGCACCTGGCGATGAAAGACCAGCTGTGGAAGGACCTTGAAGACGTAAATCCCGTCGCGGCCAAACGTGTTGAGTCCGATCTTCTGGGGCGAGCGATTCGCATGAAGAATGAATGGGTTCTGCGAAAAGGCTATGGGATTGTCCGAGCGCTCATTGGCTTTAACTGACCGGGCTTGCCCGTTCTGGTCGTTCTTTGTGCTCTGACAACGTGCTGTTGGCCGGAAGACTGCGTTCTTGCCACTAAACTGGGGGGAATCTGCATTGTGGGCGTGCGCGGTTGACACACGTGCTCTTGCCTGTGTGAAAGGACCGGTTGTATGGATCTTGTCGTTGTTGGCTCCGGATTCTTCGGACTCACGCTTGCGCGTCAGGCAGCCGAACTTCGCGGTATGAACGTGACTGTCGTCGAACGCCGTGAGCACATCGGTGGCAACGCATGGTCATCAGTTGATCCTGAAACTGGTGTTGAAGTGCACCGATACGGGACGCACCTGTTTCACACGTCAAATGAACGCGTCTGGGATTACGTCAATCGCTTTACGGCGTTCAACGATTACCAGCATCGCGTCTACACAAACCATCAGGGCGTTGTTTACCCGATGCCGATCAACCTAGGGACGATCAATCAGTTCTTCAATGCGGCCTACGGGCCAGACGCTGCTCGAGCGCTTGTGGAAGAGCAGGCGTCAGAGCTCGGTGGTAAAACTCCTGAGAATCTGGAAGAAAAGGCGATCAGCCTGATCGGTCGCCCGCTCTATGAGGCGTTTATTAGGGGATACACCGCGAAGCAGTGGCAGATGGATCCGAAGGATCTGGATCCTGCAATCATTTCGCGTCTTCCCGTTCGTTTTACCTACGACAACCACTATTTCCGCGACACCTACGAGGGGCTTCCCGTCGACGGCTACGGAGCATGGCTGACCCGGCTGGCTGATCATCCACGCATCACAGTGAAGACAAACACCGATTTCTTCGATGATTCACACGAATTCTCCAAAGAGCGCACGGTTGGTCAAACCGGTGTTGTGTACACGGGTGCAATTGATCGCTACTTCAATTACCAGGCAGGCGAGCTGAAGTGGCGAACCCTTGATTTTGAGACCGAAGTCGTCAATACCGCTGACTACCAGGGGTGTTCGGTGATGAATTACGCCGATGAAACCGTTGCCTACACGCGCATCCACGAGTTTGCTCACCTGCATCCTGAACGTGACCGGACGGGTGCGACGAACACAGTGATTATGCGCGAGTTCTCGCGCTTCGCCACTATTGATGACGAGCCGTACTACCCGGTTTCAGCGCCGACCGACAGGCAGACTCTGGCTACCTACCGCGAGCTTGCGACGCAGGAGGACAAGGTTCTGTTTGGCGGGCGACTTGGCTCGTATCAGTACCTCGATATGCATATGGCGATTGCGTCGGCTTTGACCCGTTTTGATGAGGTTGTTTCGCGCTGGTAAGGCGTGTACGCCAAGTCCGACTTCAGCCCTGAGGCGAAGGCGACGAAGATCCTGTCAAACGTTTAAGCGACCAATGTGCGCCTAGGTGTCTATCTGGTGGACATTTTGCCGGCACTTTATGCGTGGCCGTTACATTGAATGGAAATCCTGTCTATAGGGAGTACCCATGTCAACTCAAACACCTACGGCCGAGCAGCCGGAACGCAAGGATACCTGGACCGGTCAGACCGGCTTCCTCCTTGCCGCGATCGGCTCCGCAATCGGTCTGGGAAATATCTGGCGTTTCCCCGGTGTCGCCTACGCAAATGGCGGTGGCGCCTTCCTTGTTCCTTACCTTGTCGCGCTGATCGCAGTCGGTATTCCGATGCTGTGGCTCGACTACTCGCTTGGCCACAAGTTCCGTGGTTCACCGCCGTGGGCGCTGCGTCGCTTGAAAGCCGGTGGCGAGTTTATCGGCTGGTTCCAGGTTCTGGTTTGCTTCGTGATTATGGTGTACTACGGTGCCGTGATCGCATGGGGCGTTCAGTACATGATCTACTCGGTGAACCAATCGTGGGGCGATGATCCTCAGGGGTTCTTCCTGAATGACTTCCTGCAGACCGTTGATGGTGAAACCTTCTCATGGAGCCCCGTTGCAGCCATCATGATCCCGCTGGCACTCGTGTGGATGTTCGTCCTTCTGATCATCGGCCGTGGCCTGTCCAAGGGCGTTGAAGCAGCAAACAAGGTCTTCCTTCCGTTGCTGGTTGTCCTGTTCCTGGTCATGGTTTTTCGCGCAATCTTCCTCAATGGCGCGATCGATGGTCTGAACGCATTCTTCACTCCGCAGTGGGGACAGTTGTCCGACCCGCACGTGTGGCTCGCAGCCTTCTCACAGGTCTTCTACTCGCTGTCCGTGGGCTTCGGCATCATGTTGACGTATGCGTCCTACCTGAAGCCGAAGACGAACCTGACCGGCACCGCTCTGGTCGCAGGTTTCGCGAACTCCTCGTTCGAAATCCTCGCCGGTATCGGCGTCTTCTCTGCTCTTGGTTTCATGGCAGCATCGCAGGGTGTGGGCGTGAATGAACTGGAAGGCCTGACTGGCCCGATCTTGTCCTTCGTGACCTTCCCGCAGATCGTTTCGATGATGCCCGGTGGTTCGTTGTTCGGCGTCTTGTTCTTCGCTTCCTTGGTGCTTGCCGGTATTACCTCGCTACTGTCGCTCCTTCAGGTTGTATCCGGCGGTCTGCAGGATAAGTTCGGTTTCTCGCCGGTTAAGGCCTCCATGGTCCTCGGCGTTCCCGCAATGATTATCTCCCTGTCTCTGTTCGGTACCCGCTCGGGTCTGAACAACCTGGATATCGTCGATACCTTCATCAACAACATCGGCGTCGTGTCGACCGCTGTTTCGATGGCAATCTTGGTAGCGCTCTTCGCTCCGCGTTTGAAGGGCCTGCGCACACATCTGAACTCAGTGTCCAGCGTCAAGGTGCCGAAGGCTTGGGAAGCGCTGGTCGGCGTCATTATCCCCGCAGTGCTGATCTTCATGCTCTTCTCTGCGATCGTCGGCTACATCCAGGAAGGCTACGGTGGCTACAAGACCAGCTTCGTCCTGATCTTTGGTTGGGGCTCGGTTGCGTTCGCGATCATCGTGTCTGTAATCCTGACGCTTTTGCCCTGGAGTCATCACAGCGTCGATGCAGCTACGGTTGCTCACCTTGTTGAAGAAGACGAAGACGCTTTGGTTAATGCGACCGTTTCCGGCGCCGAAACCGCTGAGGTAACCCGTGAAGGAGGTGCATCGTGAGCGCAGCTGCAACCGTCATGTTCCTTGTGACGATCCTTCTTGTGTGGGGTGGCCTTGTTGCCTCCGTCGTGCTTCTCCGCACCCTTTCAGTTCCCGGGGACGAGGCCGAGGCTCCAGCTCAGTCGCTAGACCCGAAGGGCTCGACAACAAGCGAATGATGAAGCCGTGGAAGTGCCTTGCGTGGCGTT
>NZ_JBHNPV010000007.1:0-50247 GCF_059082735.1 Actinotignum sp. usb-actsch-rep-73
ACCACACGACGCTAAGGAGGAGTCATGCCCCCCCCGTTTTGTCCGATCCTCGCAGACAACGCGAAAGCCATTAGTCGCCACCGCCCTTGTAGCGATAACAAGTCTGCTTTTAGCCGGTTGCGCAAGCTCAACGATGAGTTCTGACTCCAGTGGGGCGCCCGTGGGTCAGAATTACGAGTATGGCACCTCTTCGAGCGAGGCGAGTAACTCAGACTCTGACTCTTCGTATGACTCGAACAGAGAATCGCAAGGAACAACGGTTGAAGCTCAAGTGATCGTCACCGGTAATATGAGCCTCGATGTTGCTGATCCCGCTGAAGCGTTAGCTCATGCCTCCACTATCGTCACTGAAGCGGGTGGCTCAGTTGCTCATTCTTCCCTGAAGGGAGAATCGGATTCACCGTGGGGCAACGCAACATTCAAGATCCCAGCAAATAGCTTCGAAGAAACTCGTCAGAAGCTTGCAGAATTGGGGAAGGTCACTGATCAATCGACTGATACTGCCGATGCGGGGGCTGAAGTCGCTGACCTTGACGCTCGCATCACAGCGTTGAAAGCATCCATCGCCCGCCTTACCACTTTGATCGATCAGGCAGAGACTACATCGGATCTCTTGGAAGCAGAACGCGAACTCACAAGTCGTCAGGAAGAACTCGACAGTCTGAAAGCGCAGCGCGCCTGGTATTCCGACCAAGTGTCGTATTCAACTCTTGAGGTTTCTTTCCGTTCGACAGCGATCACTCCGGTTCCCTCAAGCTCGGCATGGGAAGAATCCTGGCAGGCGTTCTCTCAGGGAATCGCAGGATTTGTGTATGGACTGATCATGTTTGTCCCGTGGCTTATCGTGATTATTCCGATCACGCTATTTTTCGTGTGGCTACATCGCCGTAGAAGGGCTCGCCGGCGCGCGCGAGGGGAGGCAACGCCTACCATGTCTACGGAAACTGAGCCCGAGGCTCAGGGTGATCCCGTTGCTCAGGCAACGAATACGCTGGTCGCACGCAACATGTGACCGGGAAGACTAACCGCTGACGTTGATCCCTCGCCGGAGGGATGTGAGGGACAAGCCACGTGGGCTGGCTCGGCTCTCAGTCGTAATTTCAGCTACGATAAACACCAACGTTGATCCGGCCTGCGCCACACGGCGCGGGGTATCACCGGGGAGTTTTCGGAAGAACCGGGCGCGCTCGCAGTGCGCCCACAGTAGAACCGAACGGGTGAGCCCGTTACAGCGAATAAAAGAAGCGGCTTTGCTCCTGCGGCGCGCACGCATCGGGGTGGTAGAGCAAGCGGGGTGGTACCGCGGGTCCCAGTGAAGCTGGTCCTCGTCCCTGTGAATCGAACAGACGAGGACAACAATGACGAAGCACGGCTTTTACCCGCGTCACCGCGACAACGAGGTGGACGCAAGCCCGTCCTTCCCGCAGATGGAAGGCGAAACCCTGGCCTTTTGGGCCGATAACGATACCTTCCGTAAGTCCATTGAGGCGCGCCCTGCTGGCGAAGGCGGTCAGAACGAGTTCGTGTTCTACGACGGCCCACCCTTTGCCAACGGGCTTCCGCACTACGGTCACCTTCTGACCGGCTACGTCAAGGACATTGTTGGTCGCTACCAGACGATGCTCGGCCACCGCGTTGAACGCCGTTTCGGCTGGGACACGCACGGTCTGCCCGCTGAACTCGAGGCGCAGCGTATCCTCGGCATCGAAGATGTCACTGAGATCACCCGCGAAGGTGGCCTCGGCATCGAGAAGTTCAACGAGGCCTGCCGTTCGTCTGTTCTTCGTTACACGAACGAGTGGGAAGACTATGTCACCCGCCAGGCTCGCTGGGTTGACTTCTCCGACGACTACAAGACGCTCGACCCGAACTACATGGAGTCGGTCATCTGGGCATTCAAGACTCTCTATGACAAGGATCTTGCCTACCAGGGCCACCGCGTTCTGCCGTACTGCTGGCACGACCGTACCCCGCTGTCCAACCATGAGCTCAAGATGGATGACGATGTCTACCAGGATCGTCAAGACAACACGGTCACCGTTGGTATGCGCCTCGAAGAGCCTCTTGTTGAGGGCTCTGACAAGGGTGAACTGGTCCTGATCTGGACTACGACCCCGTGGACCTTGCCGTCGAACGAAGCTGTCGCCGTTGGCCCGACCATCGACTACGTGGTCGTGCGCGTTCCGGCTGACCTCGAGTCCCCGGTTGCCGGCCAGGATGTCGTTGTCGCTCAGGGGCGTCTTGGCGCATACGCGAAGGAACTGGGCGAAGAACCGCAGATCGTGAAGACCTTCAAGGGGAGCGAGCTTGCGGGCAAGCATTACTTCCCGATCTTCGACTATTTCGACAACGCCGATCACCGCGCCAAGGGTGCGGCTCCCGGCCCGGACGGCTGGACGATCATCCCCGGCGATTACGTGTCGACGGAAGACGGCACCGGCCTGGTCCACATCGCACCCGCATTCGGTGAAGACGACATGTTCGTCTGCCAGGAACGCGGAATCCTACCGGTCATCCCGGTGGATGAAGGCGGTTGCTTCACGTCTGAAGTTCCCGACTACCAGGGCATGCAGGTGTTCGATGCGAATAAGCCGATCACCGTTGACCTGCGCGATGGTACTGGTCCGCTGGCCCGCGTTCCCGAAGAAAAGCGTGCCGTTCTGGTTCAGCAGAAGTCGTATGTTCACTCCTACCCGCACTGCTGGCGTTGCCGTAAGCCGCTGATCTACAAGGCTGTGTCCTCGTGGTTCGTGCGCGTCAGCGCTATCCGTGATCGCATGGTCGAACTCAACCAAGAGATCACCTGGGTTCCTGAGCACACCAAAGACGGCATCTTCGGAAACTGGCTTGCCGGCGCTCGCGACTGGTCGATCTCGCGTAACCGCTTCTGGGGTGCGCCGATCCCGGTCTGGCGTTCAGATGACCCGAACTACCCGCGTGAAGACGTCTACGGTTCTTTTAAGGAACTTGAGCGCGACTTCGGCGTGAAGGTGGATAACCTGCACCGCCCGTTCATCGATCAGCTGGTTCGCCCGAACCCGGATGATCCGACGGGCAAGTCGATGATGCGCCGTATCCCGGACGTTCTCGACTGCTGGTTCGAGTCTGGTTCTATGCCGTACGCGCAGGTTCACTACCCGTTCGAGAACCAGGAATGGTTCGAGTCGCACTACCCGGGCGACTTCATCGTCGAGTACATCGGCCAGACGCGTGGCTGGTTTTACACCCTGCACGTCCTGGCGACCGCTCTGTTCGACCGCCCGGCGTTCACGAACGTTGTCTCGCATGGCATCGTTCTGGGTGATGACGGCCGCAAGATGAGCAAGTCCCTGCGCAACTATCCGGACGTCAACGGCGTGTTCGACACCTACGGTTCGGATGCGATGCGTTGGTTCCTCATGAGCTCGCCTGTCGTCCGCGGTGGCAACCTCATAGTGACCGACACGGGTATCCGTGACACGGTTCGCCAGGTGCTACTGCCGATCTGGAATACCTACTACTTCTTCACTCTGTACGCGGGGGCAGCGAATGGGGGCAAGGGGTACGAGGCCACGGCCTGGGACCTCAACGACAAAGCGGTGGTTTCCAGCTTGTCGAAGATGGACCGCTACCTGCTGGCACGCACGCGCTCGCTCGCAGCCGATGTCAAGGCTGACTTGGATTGGTATGACATCGCGAAGGCATGCGAGCACGTCCGCGATTACCTGGATGTTCTGACGAACTGGTACGTGCGTACTCAGCGCCAGCGTTTCTGGGAGGAGGATTCGGCTGCGTTCAACACGCTGTACACCGCTCTTGTCCGTCTGTCTGAGATTGCAGCTCCGTTACTCCCGTTGCTCAGCGAGGAAATCTGGCGCGGTCTGACCGGTGGTGAGTCTGTCCACCTGGTTGACTTCCCGGTGATCTCGGATCTGGTTGCTGACGACGCACTGGTGTCCGCAATGGACGAGGTCCGCGACGTTGTGTCGACGGCACACGCCCTGCGTAAGAACCATCACCTGCGCGTTCGTCAGCCACTTGCCGGCATGACGATCGTCTCTGAGCAGGCGGGTGCGCTCGGCCAGTTCGCTGACCTTGTTGCATCCGAGGTCAACGTCAAGGACGTTCGCTTCCGAACGCCGGAAGAATCCGGTTTGCGTGCGAACATCGAACTGTCGCTGAACCCGCGCGCCTTTGCTCCCGAGCTCCGTAAGCTGACGTCTTTGCTGTTCAAGGCGCAGAAGTCGGGCGAGTGGACCGTGAACGAAGACGGTAGCTGTGTTTTTGCGACCGTCCAGCTTAATGGCCAGCCGGTTGTTCTGACCGGCGAGCAGTTCTTAGTGGCCACCACCGTGGACGCTGAAGAAGGCCAGGCGGCGGACGTCATGAGCAATGGCACGGTGGTCCTGCTTGATACAGAGCTGACCGCGGAGCTGGAAGCTGAAGGCTACGCACGTGACGTGATCCGCGCCGTGCAGGATGAGCGTAAGAACGCCGGCCTGCATATTGCTGACCGCATCACGCTGAACCTCGTTGTTCCTACTGATCGCGTGGACGCCGTGAACGCGCACACTGAAATGATCGCCCACGAAACGCTCGCCCTTCAGGTGAACGTGGAAGCCGGCGAGAAGCTCACGGTGAGCGTCGCAAAGCACTGATCATTTGATCGCGTGACTCGGGGCTGGGATCACATCACTACGAAGTGCTCCCAGCCCCGAACCGTATAAAATAGGCGGGTCGCTTTTTAACTGCGCGCACTTTCGATGCGCCGGGCAACATGTGCTCTGGAGGCCCTCATGTCGAACGATCACTCCGCATTCTTTGGCGATAGCGAGGAAGAAGCGGTTGCAGGCTCAATCCCTGCGGATCTGATTCCCTACCTTGAAGCGGCTGACGAGCCCGATGAGGTGGCATTGACTGACGGAACGGATCACGGGCAAGATGCCGAAGAGGCTGAACTGCAAACTGCTCTGCGGAACCTCGTCGAATCCTCCTTGCTACTTGGCCCCGATCCTTCGATTCTCGCCGAGCTGGAAGGCGATATCGACGAAGACTTCGCCGACGACGCCGAGGCAGCGCGCGCAGAACACGAAGAAGCTCTCGCGAAGGCTGCAGATTCGGTTGAGCTGGATGCTGCGGTGGCTAAGATCTACGAATCAATCGTCGAGCGCGCACCCGAACACGACATTGAGCCGAGCTTGGATCGCATCCGGATGCTGCTCGATATCCTGGGCGATCCGCAGAATACATTCCCGACCGTGCACATTACGGGTACGAACGGCAAGACATCGACCGCACGCATGATCGATGCGGTGCTGACTGCGTTCGGCGTGCGCGTCGGACGATTTACGTCTCCGCATTTGATTGATGTGCGTGAGCGAATAAGTATCGAAGGCGCACCAATTTCCCGCGAAGCCTTTATCGCAGCCTGGAACGATATCGCGCCCTACGTCGAGATGGTCGACACGAAGTCGGTTGCTGACGGAGGAGTACGCCTGTCGTTTTTTGAGGTCTTTACTGCTCTAGCGTTGGCAGCGTTTGCGGATCACCCGGTCGATGCTGGCGTTATCGAGGTCGGCATGGGTGGAACGTGGGATGCCACGAACCTCATTGAGGCCGGCGTTTCTGTGATCATGCCGATCGATCTGGATCATACGAAGTGGCTGGGCTCCACGATCCGTGAAATCGCAGAAGAAAAGGCCGGGATTATCAAGCCCGGTCAGATTGTCGTGATCGCCGAGCAACCCGAAGAAGCACTAGAGGTCCTATTGGACCGCGCCCGCGAAGTCGATGCGATCGTCCGCCTTGAAGGCCGAGACTTCGAGCTCCTTGATCGCCAGATGGGTGTTGGCGGTCAGCTGGTTACTGTCCGCACTCCTTCCGCCACCTATACTGACGTTTTCGTTCCGCTCTTTGGCGAACATCAGGCTCACAACGCCGCGGCAGCTCTGGTTGGTGTCGAAGCGTTCATGGGCGGTCGCGCCTTGGATGCGAAGATCGTCGAAAATGGCATGATGACGGCGACTTCGCCGGGACGCCTGCAGGTTGTGCGCACATCCCCGACAATTCTTGTCGACGCTGCACATAATCCCGCAGGTGCTCGCGTCCTTGCCGATGCGCTTGACGATTCCTTCGCATTCGCTCACGTTGTCGGCGTCTATTCGGCGATGGGAGACAAGGACATCGAGTCCGTTCTGGCCGAAATGGAACCGCATCTGGATTCGATTGTCATCACCGAAATGCCCGGCGAACGTGCTGCGAATATCCAGCAATTGCGCGAAATTGCAATCGATGTCTTTGGTGAAGACAGGGTGGAAGTACGCGACAATCTTGGCGAAGCGGTCGATCGTGCGGCGACACTTGCTGAAGCCACCACTGACCCCGCAGACAAATGCGGCGTGGTCGTCTTTGGCTCGGTCGTTCTTGCAGGCCACATGCTTGATCTTGCTGGCATTCGTCCATAGGGGGCAGCGAGCCGTCTTTTTGCTAGTCGAGTAGCAAAAGTCGTGGCACCATAGTCCCAGAGCATGACCGCTCTGTTTTGATGCAAGGAGGCACGATGAAGAAGCTGGTCAATGACGTCCACAACGTCGTCAAGGAAACCCTCGAAGGATTTGCTCTGGCGCATGCGGATATGGTGGAGGTTCACCTCGATCCCGATTTCGTTACCCGCGCAACCCCGAAGGCTAACGGCAAGGTCGGTCTGGTTTCCGGTGGTGGCTCTGGTCACGAACCGTTGCACGCAGGCTTTGTCGGCCTGGGCATGCTGGATGCTGCCGTTCCTGGCGCCGTTTTCACGTCCCCGACCCCGGATCCGATCCTCGAAGCCACAAAGGCTGCCGATCACGGTGCAGGCGTCCTGCACATCGTGAAGAACTACACCGGCGACGTCCTCAACTTCGAGACCGCCGCCGAAATGGCTGAAATGGAAGACATCGAGGTCCGTTCCGTTGTCGTCAATGATGACGTCGCGGTCGAAGACTCGCTGTACACTGCAGGCCGTCGTGGTGTTGCCGGCACCGTCTTTGTTGAGAAGCTTGCCGGTGCAGCTGCAGAACGTGGCGACGACCTTGACAAGGTCACCGAAATCGCTCAGCGTGTGAACGACGAGATGCGTTCCATGGGCCTCGCACTTGGCCCGTGCACGGTTCCTCACGCAGGCACCCCCTCCTTCGATCTTGGCGAAGACGAGATCGAGCTCGGTATCGGTATCCACGGTGAACCCGGTTACCGTCGAGGCAAGATGGAAACCGCTGACGCACTGGTGGAAGAGCTCTATATCAAGGTTCGTGATGACCTGAAGCTTGAAAAGGGCCAGCGTGTGATCACCCTGGTCAACGGAATGGGTGGCACACCTTCGTCCGAGCTCTACATTTGCCATCGTCGACTGGCTCAGCTGCTGGAAGCAGACGGCATTAAGATTGCTCGCACAATGGTGGGCAACTACGTGACCAGCCTTGAAATGCCTGGCGTTTCTGTCTCCCTGCTCCGTGTGGATGACGAAATGCTTGAACTGTTCGATGCGCCGGTGGCAACACCGGCATGGAAGTGAGGGACTAGATGGCGCTAGATACTGCATGGGCAATGCGCTGGATTGCGCTTACTCGCGTAGAGATTGGTGCTCAGCGTGAATACTTGATCGATCTGGACCGCCAGATCGGCGACGGTGATCATGGTGAGAACCTCGATCGTGGGTTCGGCAAAGTCATGGAAGCCTTCGAAGCAACGCCTCCGACTAGCGTTCAGGACTGCCTGAAGATCGTTGCGAAGACTCTGATGTCGACGGTCGGTGGGGCTGCTGGTCCTCTGTACGGAACAGCTTTCCTGCGCGCAGCAAAGGTTGCTGTCGACGAACCTCTGACCGCTGAAGCTGTTGCTGCCCTGATCGGCGGTGCTCTCGCTGGCATTCAGGCTCGTGGCAAGGCAGAGCGTGGCGAGAAGACCATGGTCGATGCCTGGGGTCCGGCGTATGACGCAGCTAAGGCTGCTGCAGAATCTGGCGCCACACCTGAACAGGTTCTGGCGGTTGCTTCCGAGGCCGCTCATAAGGGTGCTCTTGCCACTGAACCTCTTCAGGCAACCAAGGGTCGTGCTTCCTACCTGGGAGAGCGTTCCAAGGGACATCTTGATCCGGGTGCTATGTCGTCCGCGATCATCCTTGCGAAGGCGCTTGAAGCAGCTGAGGAGGAATGATGGCGCGCGTTGCATTTGTCATCGCAAGCCATTCGGATCTTCTGGCTCGTGGCGTAGTCGAACTTGCCCAGCAGATGGCTCCCGAGGTTTTCTTCCAAGCCGCGGGTGGTACTGATGAGGGCGGGATCGGTACGTCCTTCGACAAGATTGACGCTGCTGTCAGCGCCTGCCTCGATGAGGTTGGCGATGGCGATGGTGCAGGTGTCTTGATCCTGACAGATCTTGGTTCAGCCACGATGACGGTTGAATCGGTTCTGGATTTTGCCGACGATCCCGATCATCTGAAGTTCATTGAAGCTCCGCTTGTTGAGGGTGCTGTCGCGGCTGCGGTGCGCGCTCAATTGGGTGATTGCCTGAATGACGTTGCCGATGCTGCGCGTAATGCGATCGGACCAATGATCGAGCTTCACTCTATGCATCAGGATCGCCAGACTTCTTCAGCTCCAACCGATGGTGTCACGGACACGGCAGTTGTTGCTGATCCGGTTGGTCTGCATGCTCGTCCGGCAGCTCTTCTGGCTCGTCTTGCAGCCACATTTGATGCCGAGATTCTTGTGAATGGAACAGATGCCGCTTCCGTTCTTGAAATCATGGCTCTCGGTGTGAAGCAGGGCGAAACGGTTGAACTGCGGGCTACTGGTCCGCAGGCAGCTGAGAGCATTGTTGCTCTCAAAGAGATGATCGAAAACGCTTCGTGATGCGGTGTGGCTGTGGTGGATATTCATCCGAGTACCGCCACAGCCACGTCGTGTGAACGATGATGCGATCATCGGTTACGATATTGATTCCTTGAACAACGTGTAATGAAAGGAGGGCGAATGCCAACTCCTGATCTGCTCGACCCGAATAAGGAACACACTCTGATCCTGGTCAAGCCCGATGGGTTTGCTCGCGGTCTGACCGGAGAGGTTCTGCGTCGCATCGAAGCGAAGGGCTATGTCCTGAAGGGCCTGAAGATTAAGAAGGCCTCTAGGGAACTCCTTGAAGAGCACTACGCGGAGCACCGTGAGCAACACTTTTTTAACGGAATGGTTGATTTCATGAGCTCGGGCCCGCTCGTTGCCGTCGTGGTTGAAGGTGACCGCGTGATTGAGGGTATGCGTATTCTCATGGGCACAACAAACCCGACCTTGGCTGCTCCTGGAACTATTCGCGGCGATCTTGGACGCGACTGGGGTTCGAACCACGTGGAGAACGTTGTTCACGGTTCAGATTCCCCGACTTCTGCTGAGCGTGAGATCGCACTGTGGTTCCCTGAACTGTGTTGCTGAGACTATCGTGTATGAGCGTGAACCTGTCCGAGGAGCACGCATGACATTATGAAAAAGTGGTGTTTGCATCTGCAGGCGCCACTTTTTCTTATTCTTCCCACAGTTTCCACGTATCCTTGACCCGTGCACTTAAAGAACCTGACGCTACGCGGGTTTAAGTCTTTCGCATCTACGACGACGTTGAAGCTTGAACCCGGGATCACCTGTGTCGTGGGTCCGAACGGTTCGGGTAAGTCGAACGTTGTGGATGCACTTGCC
Organism: Actinotignum sp. usb-actsch-rep-73; assembly: GCF_059082735.1. Classification (NCBI taxonomy): domain Bacteria; kingdom Bacillati; phylum Actinomycetota; class Actinomycetes; order Actinomycetales; family Actinomycetaceae; genus Actinotignum; species Actinotignum sp. usb-actsch-rep-73. The sequence goes on from NZ_JBHNPV010000007.1 coordinate 9,702, forward strand.
TGGGTGATGGGCGAGCAGGGCGCGAAGAGCCTGCGTGGCTCTAACATGTCGGACGTTATTTTCGCCGGCACATCGGGACGTCCGGCTTTAGGACGTGCGCAGATTGATCTGACAATCGATAACTCAGATGGCGCTCTTCCCATCGAATACACGGAAGTAACGATCACCAGGACACTGTTCCGCGGTGGGGGCTCCGAATACGCAATTAACGGTTCACCTGCTCGACTGCTTGATATTCAAGAATTGCTGTCCGATACGGGCATGGGACGTCAGATGCACGTCATCGTGGGGCAGGGGCGCCTCGACTCGATCCTTCAAGCAACCCCGGAAGATCGTCGCGGGTTCATTGAAGAGGCTGCCGGTGTGCTGAAGCATCGCCGGCGTAAAGAGCGTGCGCTGAAGAAGCTCGCTGACATGGATCAGAATCTCGTGCGTGTTCTGGACCTGACTGAAGAGATCCGACGCCAGCTGGGTCCTCTTGCGCGCCAAGCGAAGCAGGCGCGCAAGGCCTCGTTGATCCAAGCACGAGTGCGAGACGCGAAAGCTCGCTTGCTCGCCGACGATCTTGTGAACGTGCGCGAGAAGCTTGAACGTCAGTCGCATATTGATACCCGTCTCGAAGAGCTGAAGCGTGCGCATGAAACCAAGATTGCGGATCTGCGGGCATCAATTGAGGAAAGCGAACGCAATCAAGAAGCTCGCGCTCGCAATGCGAATGACGTGACGCGAGTCTGGCAGGAAGCGACCAGCGTCCATGAGCGTGCGAAGACGACGCTCGCAATCTCTGCCGAGCGCGTCAAACAGTATTCGCGCCCCGAAGCTACACCGACGGGTGAAGACCCGGATGTCTTGGACCAGAGGGCATTAGCTGCTTCGAATGAGGACGGGGACCTTCTCCAGCGTGTTCAGCAAGCCCAACGTGAATTAAGTAGCCTCGTACGCGCCAAGGAACAAGCGGAAGACGAAGATCAACGCGCAGCCAAAGAACTCGCCAGGGTCAACGCACTCGTCGCTGACCATCGTGAGAAAGTGGCGCGCCTGACGGGTGATGTTGGGAGTGCTCACGCCCGATTGGAAGCCGGTGAAGCGGAAGCCGGTCGTGCTCGTAGCGCGCTCGAAGCTGCACTCGCGCGAGCTGAAGAAGCGAAGAAAGCCGTTGAGGACGCGCCCGAAGAATCGGGTGGCGATTTCGATGTGAGTCGCGCGCATGCGCAGGCGGGCATCCATCGTGATCAGGCACGAGCAAAAGTTGATGCCCTCCTTGCCGCTGAACGCGAAGCTCGCGCCGATCGTGCTCACTGGGAAGCGCGTCGTGATGCCCTGACCCAGCTTCTTGCGCGTGACGATGACACGGCTCACCTGCTCGATCGTGACCACGTGCTGGGTGCCGTCCAGGATTTCGTGAACGCCCGCCAAGGAACCGAGAACGCGATCGCGACGCTACTTGGCCCATTTGCGGACGCCGTCGTCATGGATTCCCTGGATTCTGCGCTCACTCAAGCGCGCGACGCCCAGGAGTCCAATAGTGGCCAGTTACGGATGATGATCGCGAATGGGGACGAGGTCGCGCCTGCCAAGCAGAAACTACCCGAGGGCCTGACGTGGGCGCGAGAGTGCGTGACACCAGACCCGAAAGTCGCAGCGAGCGTTTCAGCCTTGCTTTGTGGCGCAGTAGTTGCCGACGATCTTGATGCTGCCCAACGTGGCATTGCGATCGACACAGTGGACGTTGCCGTTACATTGAGCGGAACAATGGTGACTCGTTCAGGTGTTATAGCAGCCGGACAGACAGCCGACTCATTACTTGCCATCAAAGCCCAACACGAAGCAGCCGCTACGAAGGCCGAGGCAGCACAACACACGTGCGACGCCCTCTCTGATGAACTCACGGCAGCGAATACTGCGCTGGACCTGGCAATACGCGGAGCGAACGAAGCCCTGAAAGCTCTGCGTGCCCACGACGCCCTGCAGGCTGAACGCGCTCAAAAGACTGCGCGACTCCAGTCCGCGCTCGCAGCCAGTGAAGCTGAGGTAGGCCGTGGACGAGAAGCGCTCAAACGTGCCGAGGATCATGTCGAATGGGCTAAAGAACGCCTTGAAGAAGCGCGATCGAAAGTCGAAACACTGTCGGAGAGTCCCTCTGAAGACGTCGACGCAGCGCGCGATAAAGCTGAGGGTGCTGCCAGAACGGCGAAAGAAGCCCGTGAAGCGGAAACCTCAGCGCGCCTGGCATTGCGAGCATTAGAAGAACAATCCAGGCAGGCTGGCGCGCGTGCCCGAAACCTTCGCCAGGCAGCCGCAAAAGAGCGCGAAGAGCGTGGCCGTTATGCGAAGCGCGAAGCTCAACGCCAGGTTGCGTTGCGTGCTGCAACGGAGATTGAGGCCGACGCGCGTCAGGCAGTGAACGAGGCTGCCCAGCTGCTTGCTATCGCCTCGGCCCGCCAGACGGCGGTTGCTGAAGAAACTCGGCAGGAAAATGAGCGCGTTGGTGCCCTGCGCTTGGCCGTGGATGAAGAAATGAAGCGCCTAGCCGACGTTACTGGCGAGGTTCAACGTGACGAAATTGCGCGCACTCAACTGGAATTGCAAGCGAGTGATGTTGAGCGTCGAGCAATGGAAGAGCTTGCGCTCGATGCTGACACTTTGATTGAAGAATACGGACCCCATACCCTGGTACCCGTTTTCCCATCGGACCCGGATGAAGAAGTCAGCGAAGAAGGCCAGCCTTTTGTTCGAAGCGAACAAGAAAAGGCTTTTGAGAAAGCTTCAAACGAGCTGGTGCGCCTGGGGCGCGTGAACCCCCTGGCTTTGGAAGAACACGATGCTCTGGCTGCTCGTCATGCATTCTTGATGGAACAGGTAAAAGACCTCAAAGAATCAAAAGCCGATCTGATGAGCATCATTACCGATGTGGATCGACTGGTTGAAGAAGCATTCGTTTCCGCATTTGAAGACACGAAGAAACAGTTCGCGCACACCTTTGACGTTTTGTTCCCCGGCGGTACAGGTGATCTGATTTTGACCGACCCAGATTCGCCTTTGACCACGGGCATTGAAATTGAAGCTCGCCCCGCCGGCAAGAAGGTCAAGCGAATGAGTTTGCTGTCGGGTGGTGAACGCTCACTCGCAGCTATTGCTTTCCTCGTCGCGATCTTTAAAGCTCGTCCATCTCCGTTCTACGTGATGGACGAAGTTGAAGCCGCACTCGACGACGTGAACTTGTCGCGTCTTCTGGCAATCTTTAAAGAACTACGTGAAGAATCTCAGCTGATCGTGATCACACACCAGAAACGCACTATGGAGATCGCCGATGCTCTCTATGGCGTCTCGATGCGTGATGGTGTGACAGGAGTTGTTTCCCAGCGTCTTGCGCGCTCATAATGCCGTGTTAGTGTGAGAAACCCGTGTCCGCATCTTTATGTTTTCTGCCCGCGCGATAACAAAGACAATGGGTACGCCAGATGGCGTACCCATTGTCTATTCAGTAGTTGTGGCGTGGTCAAAGAGAACCGAGACAGCAGATGATCAGTTGTCCTTGTTCAGGAAGTGACGTTCGTCGAGGATCGAGGCGCCCGACAGCATAAGGGCGTCAAGGTTTTGCGTCGCGTGGTGAGCGCAGAAGAACAGTTGGAAGCCGGATGGCATCGTGGCACGCAGCCACGCCTTCGCGCCACACTTGTCGCAACGGTCGGCGGCGTTGAGAACCGGGGCCGTTGAGGTTTCTGGCTGAAGTGAAAGCGTTGTCATGTTTCAATCACACACTAAAGAGTCGGTAATGTCGCGTTCAAAAGCGATTGTTCACCCTCGGCGCAATCCGTACGCGAGTGTGCTCATCATGCGAGCAAGTGGAACACGCGTCATCTGGAAGAATACGGCGAGGTGAAATGGCGCTCATTCAATGATTCTTTAAGATAAGCGGGTGACTTCTTCATCTGACTATTCGGCACGGCACCTCAGCGTCCTTGAAGGACTGGAAGCTGTTCGTAAGCGCCCCGGCATGTACATCGGTTCCACGGACCACCGCGGTTTGATGCACTGTCTCTGGGAAATTATCGACAATGCCGTTGACGAGGCTCTTGAAGGTCACTGCGACACGATCAATGTGCGCCTGCACCCTGACTATTCTGCGTCGGTGGCTGACAACGGTCGAGGTATTCCGGTTGACGAGGTCCCCGGTGTCGGTTTGTCAGGCGTCGAGGTCGTGTACACGAAGCTTCACGCTGGCGGTAAGTTCGGTGGCGGTTCCTATGCGTCATCGGGTGGTCTGCACGGCGTGGGTGCGTCCGTTGTGAACGCGCTGTCCGCGCGTCTTGACGTGCAGGTTGACCGCGGCTCAAAGACATGGGAAATGTGTTTCCGTCGCGGTGAGCCCGGCGAATTCGACGATTCGAAGCAACGCACCCCGAATTCACCGTTCACTCCGTTTGAAGAATCTTCACAGCTGAAAACCGTTGGCAAGGTAAAGAAGAATGTCACCGGTACACGCGTGCGTTTCTGGGCTGACTTTCAGATCTTCCCGTCAACCGAAGGATTCTCATGGGAAGCTTTGTGTGCGCGTGCACGCCAGACCGCGTTCCTTGTTCCCGGCCTGACCATCAACTGCTGGGATGAGCGCGCAGAAGAAGAGCTTCACGAGTCATTCCGCTACGACGGTGGCGTCGTTGACTTTACGAACTGGCTGGCCAGCGATGGTCCTGTGACTGACACGTGGCATATTCAAGGTGAAGGAACCTTCACCGAAACCGTTCAGGCACTCGATCCGTCAACGGGTCACCTCGCTGCGACCGAAGTGGAACGCACGTGCCAGGTGGATTGCGCCTTGCGATGGGGGATTGGCTACGATACTTCACTGCAGTCATTCGTCAACATTATTGCGACCCCGAAGGGTGGCACACACGTTGCCGGTTTCGAGCAGGCTGTCTTGAAGGTGTTGCGCGCGCAGATTGATAAGAACGCGCGCAAGTTGAAGGTGGGTACCAAAGATGGGCGTCCCGAAAAGGATGATGTCCAAGCGGGTCTGACTGCCGTTGTCACCGTCCGTTTCCCCGAACCGCAGTTTGAGGGGCAGACCAAGGAAATCCTGGGTACACCACAAGTCCGTACGGTCGTGTCTCGCGTTGTCACCGACTGGCTGAATGCGAAGTTTAATTCCTCAAAGCGCGACGACAAACAGCAGACGTCTTCGTTGATGGAAAAGGTTGTCGGCGAAATGAAAGCGCGTGTTTCAGCGCGTATTCACAAGGAAATTTCGCGTAAGAAGAATGCGCTTGAAACATCCTCTCTGCCCGCGAAGCTCGCAGACTGCCGAATGGAAGATGTCTTAGAAACCGAGCTGTTCATCGTCGAGGGTGACTCGGCACTGGGCACGGCAAAGGCGGCACGCAACAGCCAGTATCAGGCGCTCTTCCCGATTCGAGGCAAGATCCTGAACGTCCAAAAGGCATCGACAGCGGATATGCTGGCGAACGCGGAATGCGCGAACATTATCCAGGTCATTGGTGCAGGATCAGGTCGAACTTTCGATCTTGATTCCGCCCGCTACGGCAAGGTTATTTTGATGACCGATGCTGACGTCGATGGCGCGCATATTCGCACGTTGTTGCTCACCCTGTTCTTCCGCTATATGCGCCCCATGGTCGAAGCTGGCCGAATTTACGCTGCTGTTCCACCGTTGCACCGCATTGAAGTGAGCGCTAAGGGACGCAAGCCTCGCGAACTGATTTACACGTATTCCGAAGATGAACTCCACAAGAAGCTTGCTCAACTGCGTAAGGCGGGGCGGACATGGAAAGAACCGATCCAGCGCTACAAGGGCCTGGGTGAGATGGACGCGGACCAGTTGGCTGAAACCACCATGGATCGCGCGCATCGTTCCTTGCGACGCATCACCCTTGATGATGAAGACGCTTTGCGCGAAGCAGAAGATGTGTTCGAACTGTTGATGGGTTCCACGGTGGGACCGCGTAAGGATTTCATTGTCGAAGGATCCTCTGGCATCGACCGCATGCGCATCGACGCCTGAAAACTCCCTGTCGCCCCATCCGTGTTGGGCCTCGTCTTTTCGCACCGTGTGTATTGAACACCTGGCCGCTGAGACCTAGCGCAGAACCTTCCCACGTATGTGACCAAAGACCCGATGCGCACGTACACTAGGATCTATGACTGGACTTGCGCAACGTTTGAAGCCACCAGCCTCAGTTTCGTATCCGGGCACCCACATCGGATTGAGGTGGCGTTCGATGATCGCCTCCGACGCTCCGGGTGTTTATGACGTGATTCGTCAGGTTGAGGCTGCTGATGAGATGCATCATCGTATGAGTGCATCCGACATCGCCGACATGGTGGAAGGTCGCACGCAAGATTTCTGGATCGATGCGCTTGTCGGTATCGATTCAGACAATCGTATTTGCGCAGTCGCAGCCGTTCGAGTCCTCACTTCGCTCTCAGATCATGCTGCCGCCGAGGTCAACGCCTACATTCATCCGCATTGGCGTGGACGTGGATTGGGCCGAGCTCTCCTCTACTGGCAAGATGGCCGTGCCCGTCAAATGCTGGTCGAAACATTCGGAGCGGACTCGAAGGTCCCCGCATCAATTTTCAACGTCGTTGATGCCCACATGACGGATCGTCGTCGTTTGTATATTGCGGCGGGCTTCTACGCGAAGGCTACGTTCCAAGTGATGTACCGCGAGCTTCTAGGGGCTGAAAAGGCTCGGAAGCCTCGCCACGGCTATTCGATCATTCCGTGGTCCGATGTTGATATGGGGAGCGCGAAAGCACTGTACTTGCGTTCTTTCGCTGAGCACACCCTGCCCTACTTGCACGAGGCCTGGTGGGAAGAATCTACCTCGCATTTGGATCCTCGCTGGTCGTTCGGAGCAGTATCTGAGCAGGGTGAGCTGGCTGGCTGTTTCGTCGTGGGACGCCCCGTTGAACGGTGGGCCGCGACCGGTAAGACAGAGGCATACGCGGAACTTCTGGCCGTTGATCAATCGCATCGTGGGCACGGGCTTTCAACCGCGTTGATTGGTGCAGCGGTGGCGGCGGCCGCTGAATCGGGAATGTCCAGGATCGGATTGGATGTGGATACGAAGAATACGTCGAATGCCCATGCCATCTACGAGCACCTCGGTTTCCTTGACGGGCCCGCGCAGGTTTTCTATTCGATTGACCAATAAGGTGTCCTGCGGGTTAGCGTGCCCGTGGGCGAATACGGGGACGTGAATATCTCACAATCTGGTGTTGACAAGAAAGGACGCGCATGGCTGACAATGCGTTGACGGGTGAAATCCCGCTGGCTCGTCGTACAGGCGCATCCGACGACGTGCCATTCCCGCCGTCCCATCATGGGATTGTCTGGGAAGAGCTCAGCATGAATCGCCTGCATGAATTGGCGACGCTGATTGCGCGCATGGAAGCGCAGGATAATCCTCCATATCGCACCAGTGTCGACGAAGTCGAAGAGATGCTGTCGGCTGAAGGCTGGCGTGGGCTGGCCGGTATGACGACTCGTGGTATCGCGAAGGGACGCATGGTCGCTTACGGTCGCGTTGCAATGCGCCAGAGTGGTCGTGTGGAGTGCCTGTGCGACGGAGGCGTTGACCCGTCGTTCCGTCGCATTGGCTTGGGCAGTTCGCTGGTTGAATGGCAGGAAGCAGTTTCGCGTCAGATGCTTGCTACAGCGGATACGGATGCGCCGGCTCAGATCACCATGCTTGTCGAGGCGGGTGAAAATGAGCTGGAAGAGCAGCTTCAGTTGCGTGGCTTCCACTGGACCCGTTCGTACTATGAACTTCGCGCGGATCTGTCCCAGATTCCTCCGACTCCGGATCTTGGCCGTTATTTGACGATTGAACCTTGGTCGGATGAGTGGGATGAACCGGCGCGTCACGCCGCGAATCGGCTCTCCGAGATTGAGTGGGGTAGTCCTGCCCTCACTCGTGAACAGTGGCTGATGGGACGTACTTCTTTCGTCCCGCAGTGGTCGTTCGTTGCCGTGGACCGCAGGGGTGACCGTCCGTGCGTGGTTGGTTTCCTTCTTGCCTCGAAGTACGTCCAGGACTGGGCTGCTCTTGGTTGGCGCGAAGGCTATATCGACCAGATGGGTGTCTTGGAAGAGGCGCGTTCGGATCGCGCCGTCGATGCCCTGATTACGTCGTCGATGCGCGCGATGGCAGCCGATGGGATGGATCGTATCGGCGCTGGGCTCGGAAGCGCGAATCATTCCAGAGCGCTTGCCGTCTACGATTATTTGGGTTTTGCGACGGTGGGTCAGACGCGCTTGTACGCGATCGATGTGTGACGAGGCCACGCCGGCACTTTCGCGCCGGCGCGAACCGTTGTAGCGCCTTAGCCGATGAGGGTGATTGGAAGAACCACGGGAGTACCTGACCCATCGCGACGTTCGTCAACGTCGGGCAAGTCAACGGGGGAGCCATCAGCTGAGGCGCCTCGAGGTCGACGGTCACCCACCCACGCCAAGTCAATGCGATCCTCACCGCGCAGGAAACGCTGGGCGCGGACGCCTTGACCACCGCGACCCTTGACCGGGTAGAGCTCCAGCGGAGTTACCTTAGCGGTCGTCTGACCCGTTCCCGGCAGTGCTCCTTCAGCTGCTGCGACGGTGACGACGAAGGAGTCTGATGATACTGACAGAGCCCAGAATCCGAGTGCTTGGGCACCATCGTTAAGCTTCATACCAGCCATACCAGCGGCGGTGCGACCCTGCGGTCGTACCTTCGATGCCGGCGTACGAAGAAGCTGCGCGTCGGTTGAAACAAAGACAAGATCGTAGTCGTCGGCACACGGTCCGAAACCAACTAGACGATCACCGTCATCCAGTGTGATGACTTCCCATTCGTCACGGGCAAGTACATCCGGCTTCAAGCGCTTCACGGTGCCGTGGGCAGTACCCATCGCATACACCTGGTCTGATGCGGGATCAAGCAAACCGATCGCGGGAGAATTCGTGTGCAAGAGCAGAGATGCGGGCGTGGCTGCGGCCAGCGACAATCCTGTATCGAAGCGGGGGAGCGCGGGTAGGTCCACGACCTCTATGCGGTGAGCAACACCGTCTGCTGTAACAACCGCGATCTGAGAACGTGCGGTCGACGACAATTGTGCTATCCACCCGTCGTGGCTGGCACGAGGCCCCGGTTCTAGCGGGTCTCCGCCTTCAATTCGAGCCAGACCACCGTTCGATGACAGCACAACGACGCACGGGTCATCAGGGATCTGCAGGTCCATTCCCTTGCCGGACTTCGATGTGGCCGGCAACGTAGCAGCCAAGGCGGCGCCACTCGTCGCCTCGTTCCCCGATTCGGCTCCGGCAGACGACAGCAGCAGAGTCCGCCGGGGAGTAGCCAGACGCTGAGCAACATCGCGCAACTCAGAGATGACCAGGCCTCGCAACATCACCGGATCGGAAAGAATCTCTTCAAGGTGTGCGATCGTTGCTTGGAGTTCATCGCGTTCGTTCTCTAGCTCGATGCGCGAGAACTTGGTCAAGCGACGCAGGCGGAGCTCCAGAATGTAGTTCGCCTGAATATCGGTCAGGTCGAAGGCAATCTTCAGTCGTTCGCGAGCGGTTTCCACGTCGAAAGACGAACGAATAATCGCAATGACGTCATCAATATCGAGGACTGCGATCAACAAACCTTCAACCAGGTGAAGGCGATCCTGAGCCTTACCCAGACGGAACTTCGTGCGTCGCGTTGTCACGTCAAGACGGTGGTTGACGAATACGCTCAGCATGTCTTTCAAACCGAGGGTACGAGGCTGACCATTGACGAGGGCAACGGCGTTGATCGAGAAGGAATCTTCAAGAGGTGTGCGCTTGTACAGCTGTTGCAGGACCGCTTCGGGGTTGAAACCGTTCTTGATTTCGATGACCAAACGCAGGCCGTGGATACGGTCGGTCAGGTTCTGAACCGACGAAATACCCTTCAGCCGCCCGGCGTTAACGTTTTCCTTGATCTTTTCGATGACCTTTTCGGGGCCGACCATGTAGGGCAGTTCGGTGACGATCAACCCCATCTTGCGTGCGCTGACGCGTTCGACTCCGACCTTTGCGCGAGTCTTGAAAGCACCGCGACCAGTTTCGTAGGCGTCTTTGATTCCATCGAGTCCGACGATGACGCCACCTTCAGGCAGGTCAGGCCCGGGCACGAAACGCATCAGGTCGGCGACGGTGGCATCCGGATGCTCAATCAGATGAATGGACGCTGCGATTGTTTCAGCAAGATTGTGCGGGGCAATATTCGTTGCCATACCAACAGCAATACCGGAAGCGCCGTTGACCAGAAGCTGGGGGAATGCCGCTGGGAGTACCTCGGGTTGCATGAACTGGTTGTCGTAGTTCGGCACGAATTCAACCGTGTCTTCATCCAAACCGGTGACAAGATCCAACGCGGAGGGAGCCATACGGGCTTCGGTGTAACGCGCGGCTGCGGGGCCGTCATCAAGAGAGCCAAAGTTGCCGTGTCCGTCGACTAGGGGAAGACGCAGGTTGAACGGCTGAGCGAGGCGCACAAGAGCCTCGTAAATTGCCGAGTCACCGTGCGGGTGAAGCTTACCCATAACCTCGCCGACAACACGCTGGGATTTCACGTGGCCCTTGTCGGGGCGAAGTCCCATCTGATCCATCTGGAACAGGATGCGTCGTTGCACGGGCTTGAGGCCATCGCGTGCGTCTGGGAGTGCGCGAGCGTAGATGACAGAGACGGCGTATTCCAAGAAGGAGGTTCGCATCTCTTCGGAGACATTGATTTCACTGATGTCTTCGTCCGCAACGGGCAGTGGTTCTACGAGGTCCTTCTTAGCCATATTCGCGATTATCACGGGCGAAAGAAACTCTGTTCGACTCCCACGCCGAACGCGGGCACAATTAGAGGGTGAACACATGGGATCGAATCAATCGAACGGGCTTTTTCCCCCAGCTTGTTACCGCATCTTTGAAGCGCGCGTTGGGTGGTCAGACGCCACGCGCCACTCTTTGCCAGGTGGATGCTGCTTTTGATCAGGGGTCGGTTTTCCGCCACCTGTCATTGGCGACTCTGACTGACAGCGTGCTGATTCATATGCATGTTGATGAACTCGAAGATGGCGGAGCCTCCGTTGGCACGGGGATCTTCCCTCTTTCGCGTTTGGGGACGGTGTCGTCGATTGAGGTCTACCGTGAGGCGATGACATCGATGTTTCCTGCGGAGCTGACCATCTCGGTTGATCTGGGGGCAATGCGTCGTAGCGAAGTTGAGCCCGCTCAATGTGGCGATCCCTCGTGCACAGCGGAACACGGTTACACGGTCGCATCTTTCCCCGATGATTTGAATTTCCGTATCAGCGTCGACGCTGATGGCGTGGATGCAATGACTGAAGCCAGGCAGTTCGTGGATCTGCTTTCATCTGCTACTCGAGCTCACCACTGATCGCCATGGCCACTTCACCCGTTTCGGTTCCCGCATGGGCAGATGTGCCTTCGCAGGCTGACCCGTGTTTGGCTGATGTTTTTGGTGCAGCTTTGGCATGTGCCGGTCTGCCTCTGGGGAACGAGGCCGCTCGGGCTCGTTTGTCGCTTGACCGTGAAGAAGGGCAGCTCCTGATCATCTTGGTCGATGGCTTGGGCTATGTTCCTTTGATGTCTCACCTTGGGCACGCGTCGACTTTGCGGTCGGTGCGCGATGACATTGGGAACCTTCACACGATCGCGCCGTCGACGACAGTCGCTGCGATTACCTCTTTTGGAACGGGGGAAAAGCCTGGGAAGACGCGGATGGTGGGCTATGCGGTTGCCCGGGGGGATTCGGTGATGAATCTTCTGGCGTTTGAGAATGGTCCAGATCCTCTGGCATGGCAAGAATGTCCGACTTACTTTGAGCGCCTCAGTCAGCAGGGGGTGAAGTCCGCAGTTATTTCTCCGCCGACGTTCGCTGGTTCGGGCTTGACGAAGGCTGCCTTAAGGGGCGCGCGCCACGTGGCTGGCAAAACCTGGGATGAGCGCGCCAGTGCGGCTCTGCGAGAGCTCAAGAAAGGCACGCAGGTCGTCTACCTCTACTGGTCAGAAATCGACCATACGGGCCATGGGCATGCAGTGAGCTCTTGGGAATGGTCCGATGCTCTTGAAGCCTTCGACGCTGGATTGGGGCGCCTGCTTCTTAGCCTGCCCCGCAACGTGCGTACGGTGCTGACTGCTGACCACGGCATGATCGATATTGACCATGGTGCGTTGATTGATCTTGCGGATCGTCCAGATCTTGCCGACGGTGTACGGATCCTTGCCGGAGAAACACGCGCTGTTCACATTCATACCGAAGCTGGCCGTGAATCCGAAGTGATTGACCGTTGGAAGCATGAACTGAACGACGTCGCGTGGGTACTCGGTTGCGATGAATCTGCGAGCCTCTTGGGTGAAGGCCCAGGTAATCGCGAAATTGGCGCGGGTATCGCGTTCTTTAATGGACGCGCAGGCCTCGTTGATTCCAGATCACAAAAGCCGGAAATGATCGCGATGCCTGGAGTCCACGGTTCCCTGACCGAAGCTGAAATGCGAATTCCGCTGATCCGGCTTTCCTGAACCCGAGCCGTCAGCAAAAAACGAAAAACTCACGAGCATCATGTGTCGTGGGTTTCTCGTTTGAAAACGACTACTTCGACTTTGAACCGAAGACGATCTCGTCCCAACTGGGAACAGAACGACGACGAGACTTCGACTTCTTCGCGCTAGCTGGCGCTGAAGAATGAGGCTCTTCAACAAGGTTTTCAAGACCTGGCAACGACTGGTCATCGTAATCAGCATCCGAATCGGTGGACGCTTTTTTCGCGGGCGCAGTCTTCTTTGCAGAAGGAACCTTCGTGTCCTGGGTCTTCGAGTTGGGAGCTTCCTTGTCCTTTGGTGAAGAAGTAGACGCGCTCGGGATCGGCGTCGATGCGGACAGTGCATCGAGAACAGGGAACTCGGAGTTCTGCGAAGGGACCTCTTCCTCTTCCTTCGTGCGAGCATGTGCCAAGGAATAGATGCGAGCCGAAATTGAAGAATCGGTCAGCGTGGCCTGTTCGAACTCTTCGGGGTCAAAATCCTCGTCATCAAGGTCATACTCGATGTCCTGAGGCTTTCCGCGGCTCGCATTCAACTGATCAATGATCGCTTCACGTGCGCGAACTTCTTCGAGGTCTGCAGGATCCAACGCATCGGGTGCGTTCGGCTGCAGGGGAGTGAAGATTGAAGCCGCAGGAGTCGACGACTGGGTTTCAGTCAGCCACTGGGCTTCCTGATCAATAGCTTCAAGAGGACCGGTCTTCGGCAACAGCCAATTGGCGGCGTGTTCTGACGCCGACTGGATGAACGTCAAGCAAATCTGCCAGGGGCCAGCACCTTCGCGACTTGCATTCCATTCCAAAGTTGACGGATCAACACCGCGTGCGGCCAATCGATCAATGACAAGCTCACCCATCTTCGGGCCGTCCGCTACCGAGCCAATGCGCATATTCTGCGCGCGCTGGAGTGCGTATTCTTTTTCAGCCTGGATGGGGCTTTCGAAGGAACGCACCATCTCGATATCGCATGCGTGGGATGTGGCGATTTCTTCGGGAGTAGCGCCGGCACGGAGCAGGCTCTGAATCTCGCGGGGAGAGATCTGCTGACGCGCTGGGCTGGGTGCTGGCTCGAGGTGCATACGATGACGACGGATTGATCCGCGAAGCTCGTCAGTAATAGAGACTTGGTAGCGTTCCCCGTTTGGATCGGTAAAGACCAGCGTTTCGCCGTCTGCGCCGATACCGAGCAAATCGAGCTCGATCATGAGCACCTCCTACAGTTCATCAGCGAAATGTTCTCAAACTGTAGGCACTAATCGTGATTGAACGCGCCGCAAAGTCCTAAGTGGTGGCATTCGTCTCTTAACAGTGTTATATTCCCTCCGCCGATACAGTTCATGATCAGATCATGAAATAACCCGCCCGAAGGACGAAACTCATGGCTACCGATTACGACGCACCTCGTAAGAATGACGATGATGTTGCCGAAGATTCAATCGAGGAACTGAAGTCGCGTCGAGGTGACGCTGGTTCCGCTGAAATCGAAGAAGACGAGACCGAAGCAGCTGAGAACTTTGAGCTCCCCGGTGCTGACCTGTCGAAGGAAGAACTGACCGTTCACGTTATTCCCCGTCAGGATGACGAATTCACCTGCTCGTCCTGCTTCCTCGTCCACCACGCTTCTCAGCTCGCCTACGTTGACGACGCTGGTCTGCCGGTGTGCACCGAGTGCGCGGGCTGAGGCGCTATCTTGTTTTTCTCTCGAAAGAAAAAGGCTGAAGCAACCGATATTCCCGAGCTTGGAGCGCAGGCAGCACCTGAAGAAACCGTTGACCCGCTTGATTTGCCGGGCCCTCGCTCGGTTGGCGAGTGCGATACGTCCAACGGCTACATCGATATGGGCTCCTTGCTTCTTCCAGCCGTCCCCGGTGCCCAGTTGCGTACCCAGGTTGGCGATGACGGTCACTCCGTTCTCAAGGTTTTAATTGTTATCGGAGACTCCGGTCTGCAGATTTCTGTTGTTGCAGCACCTCGAAGCGGTGGCGTGTGGGATGAAATCCGCGAAGAGATCCGTGCCGGATTGCTGAAGGATTCTGCAACAGTCATTGATCGCGATACGCGTTACGGGACTGAGCTCCAAGCTGATATTCCAGTCTCCCTTCCGGATGGCCGGCAGGGGACCTCGCGGATGAGGATCATCGGACGTGAAGGCGACCGTTGGTTTGCGCGCATTGACATTCTTGGCCCTGCGGCTCTGAGCGATGAGGCAGGCAAAAACTTCGAGTCGATCATTGACCGAATCGTTGTCGTTCGCGACGATCAGCCACGCCCTCGCCTTGGGTTGCTTCCTCTTCACCTTCCGAACGAAGAAGTTGAGATTCCTCGTGTCTAAACACAGTTCGCGTACGTCAGGCTTCTGGAGCGCACTCGCACAACATTTCTCGACGGACAGTCGTCAAAAAGACGAGGCTCTGGATGAGGAACGGAGGCGAGCGCGCCGTGGAACCACTCCAATTCGTGACGTTCACAATCGTCAACACGTCACGCTTTTTGGCACGCTCATGTCAATGACCTACCCGCCTGAAGGATCACATTTCATGCTGGTTGGAACCCTGTATGACGGGACGGCCTCCATTGAACTGAGATGGCCGGGACGCATGTCAATTCCGGGGCTGAAAGTCGGCGAACACATTGAGGTTGAAGGCACAGCAGGAATGCAAGGAGACGTGCTGACAATCATCAATCCGCTCTACCGCATCATCGCTTCGGAGAGTATGTGAGCGCCTTAGATGAACACGATGAATCCACTGGCGTGACCGAGTCTGGTCCGACCTGGACGCGTCAACTCAACGAAGAATCGTTTTCTTTTACCCAGGCGGTCGGAGGCTGGCGCGGACTCACTGAATCCGTAGTGCCAGCCCTTCTCTTCGTTGTCGTTTTCATCATTTTCCACTCGGTCGTCGGCGCATCGGTCGTCGCGGGTGTCGTTGCGCTACTCGCCGTTGGCATCCGTCTTGTTCAGCGTCAGCCACTGACGCAATCGCTTTCAGGCGTCATCGGTGTAGGAATCGGCGTGGTCTGGGCTCTTGCTTCGGGCAGGGGAGAAAACTTCTACACGTGGGGCCTGATCACCTCGGCAGCTTTCCTTGTTGGCTTCCTTGCGTCGATCGTCGTAAGAAAGCCACTTGTCTCCCGGGGCGCTGGGATGTTCTGGGAACTGGAAGCTGACTGGTATCGCAAAGAAGAGTGGGCCGGCCTTAAGCGTCGAGGCCTTCTTCTTACGTGGCTTTGGACAGGGCTCTTCGCACTACGTCTTGGCATTGAGCTTCCCCTATGGCTTGCTCACATGGTTGGCCCATTAGGTATCGCGAAGCTTGTCCTAGGACTGCCACTCTTTGCCCTCGTCACATGGCTCACCTGGATGGGATTAAAACCGTTCTCTCCAACAAAGGCGGATGAGCATCCAGCCCAGGCCTCGTAGCGACGAATCGCGGATCGGGTGAAGGCGGAATTATTCTTCCGACTCGGCTTCCTCTTCGTCGGCCGCTGGCGGAACTTCCACCAACGCTTGGAGAGTCGACAGAGCATTCTTCTCCGTATCGGAAATCAACAGCAATAACTCGTCACCGGACTCAAAAAGATCATCATCCGATGGCGTGAGCGGGCGACCATCACGGAGCAACGACGTCAATACGGTGCGCGGAGGCAGAGCCGTGTCAGAAATGCGCTTGCCAACGATCGGGGAGCCCTCGGGCAAAACGATCGCGTACATCGATACCTCAGCAGAGTTGAACGAGAACAAACGAACCGGAATACCCTCGGACACGGCTTCTTCCACGAGAGCCGTCATAATGCGCGGGGTCGACACCGAAACATCAACGCCCCACGAGCCATTGAACAGCCACTCATTGTGAGGATTGTTCAGACGAGCAACCACTCGCGGCACCGCGAACTCGGTCTTCGCTAGCAAAGAAATAACCAGATTAGCCTTGTCATCGCCCGTCGCGGCAACCATCACGTCAGCTTCCGCAAGACCTGCTTCACGCAAAGCGTCGGGAGAACAGGCGTCAGCGAGAACCCAGTCCGCGTCAGCAACCGATGCAACGCGTAACTTATCGGGCTGCTTATCGATCAGAGTGCACTCGTGACCGTGTTCGAGAAGTTCAAGGGCGACGGAGCGACCAACCGAGCCTGCACCTGCGATAACGATCTTCATGCGTATCAGTCCTCAAAGTTCGGGGTGGCCGTCAGAATAGAACGCAAGCGCGTCGACTCTGCTCCACCGATCGCAAAGTACAGCTGGTCGTGTTCTTGCACCACGAAGTCTTGGCGCGCTGGAACGATAGTCCCCAAACGGGATACGAAGGCAATACGCTCGCCGGTAAGTTCTTCAACTGTCGGGAAAGAAACGCCGTACCACGATGTCTCGGGCGTCGCCGTAACCAAGGAAACCTCGCCCGTGGGGTGCGTCCATGTGACCGCCGCATCCGGGGGAAGCATACGGCGCAGAACTGATTCTGCCGTGCGCTTCACGGTCGCAACCGTTGGGATGCCGAGACGCTCGTACACGTAGGCGCGTTCAGGATCATAAATTCGTGCGACAACGTGTGGCACGTGGAAGGTCTCTTGGGCGATACGCGTCGAAATAATGTTCGAGTTATCACCGCTGGAGACAGCTGCGAACGCATAGGCGTCTTTAATGTCAGCTTTCTTCAGGGCCTCGCGATCCATACCCAAGCCGGTGACGCGCTTGCCGGAAAAATCTGACGGCAGACGCGAGAAAGCTTTCGGATCAACGTCGATGACTGCAACTGAATGCCCATCAGCATCCAAAGCGGTGGCGAGGAAAGAACCAACGCGACCGCATCCCATAATGACGAAATGCACGCTCCTAAACTACCCGCATCAGCGTGCTTTCGTCACGTCTGAAGGGCTGGCCTAGAGCACATGTTCTCGGTATCACTTAAAGAGTTGCCCCAAGGAGTGCTGTTTTGACGCTAATAGGGCTACGCTTTAGCCCGTGCTGTATAACGTTTTCGCCAGAGCAAAACGTGTTCTGATCGGTCGTCCGATGCGTTCGGACGCGATGGGACACCAGCTTCTGCCTAAGCGCATTGCGCTACCGATCTTCGCCTCAGACGCGCTGTCGTCGGTCGCCTATGCCCCCGATGAAATCCTGCTGACCTTAGCGTTGGCGGGCGGTTTGGCTGCCCTGCAGTCGATTTGGGTTGGTGTCGTCGTCGCTGCGGTTCTTGCAGTTGTCGTGTTGTCATACCGCCAGACCGTGCATGCTTACCCGTCGGGTGGCGGTGACTACGAGGTTGTCACAACGAACCTTGGTCGCACGTGGGGTCTGGTTGTCGCATCAGCTCTGCTGGTCGACTACATCCTGACGGTCGCCGTATCGATTTCGTCGGGTGCTGCCTACATCACGACTGCTTTGCCGTCGCTTGCGGGGCACGAGGTTCTGATCGCAGTTCTGCTTGTCATCATCTTGTCCCTGTTGAACCTGCGTGGCACGAAAGAAGCAGGTGGCGCATTTGCGATCCCGACATACATTTACATGGGTGCGATCGCGCTGATGGTGATCGTCGGCTTTGTGCAGATGGCGACAGGACACCTGGGGAGCGCACCGACAGCGCAATACGAACTGGTTGCTTCCGATCAATTCTCCTCTGGTCTGGCGGGCCTTGCGGGAGCGTTCCTGCTGATGCGCGCGTTCTCTTCCGGTTGCGCCGCTTTGACGGGCGTTGAAGCAATCTCGAACGGCGTGCCCATGTTTAAGCGTCCCAAGTCGAAGAATGCTGCTTCGACGCTTGCACTGCTCGGCTTGATTGCCGCAACAATGATGCTGTCGATCCTGATCTTGGCGCGTGCAACCGGTGTGAAGATTGTCGATGACGCCGTCGAACAGCTGACACTTAACGGCCAGCCCGTGGGTGAAGAGACGGTTGTGTCTCCCGCAATTGGTCAGATTGCTTCGGCTGTTTTCGGCCATGGATCAATCCTGTTCCTCTTGGTGACGACCGTGACCGGTTTGATTCTGGTTTTGGCAGCAAACACTGCGTTTAACGGTTTCCCGACTCTTGCGTCGGTTCTCTCCCGTGATTCCTTCCTTCCGCGACAGCTCTACAAGCGTGGCGATCGCCTTTCATACTCGAACGGCATCGTTGTTCTGGCTCTTGCAGCGATCATCTTGATCGTTGGATTCAAAGCCCAGACGACGCGCCTGATCCAGCTGTACGTGCTCGGTGTGTTTATCTCCTTCACACTTTCGCAGCTGGGCATGATTCGTCACTGGAACCGCGCTCTGCGTATGCGCCAGACCGGCTCAGAACGAGGCGCCGTATTGCGCTCGCGTGCGGTGAACATCATCGGTTTTATGATGACCGGCTTGGTTCTGCTGATCGTTTTGGCCACGAAGTTCACGCACGGTGCGTGGATTACGCTGATCATGATTGCGGTCGTCTTCTGCGTCCAACTCGGCATTCAGCATCACTACACGCAGATTCGCTCTCAGCTGCGTGTCGACGATTGGTCGGCGAAGCGTGCGCTTCCGACCCGCGTTCGTGCCCTGGTACTGGTCTCTAACCTTTCTCGCCCGTCTATGCGAGCTATTGCTGCGGCCCGCGCCTCGCAACCCTCCGCTCTGGAACTGGTGAGCGTCGTTGCCGACGATGACGAGGAAGCCCACATCCGCAAGGAATGGAAAGAATCTGGTCTACCGATCCCGTTGACCCTCCTGTCGAGCCCGTACCGCGACCTCAACCAGGTTGTGTTGCAGTATGTGCGCGGGCGTCGCCGTCGCGCTCCGGAGGAAATGCTGGTCGTGTATATGCCCCAGTTCCTTGTTCGTCATTGGTGGGAAAATGCAATGCATAATCAGACTGCATTGCGTCTTCGTCGTGCCCTCCTGTCCGTTCCCGGTGTAGTGATTACGACCGTGCCGTGGAAGCTAGGCGAAGATGACGAAGTGGAAGGTCGTCAGTTGATTAACGACCCCTTCAAGTCCGATGAGCACCATTCGAGTGCCCACGAAAATAGGCGACCGCCTTCGTTGACGACGAAATAGAATCGTTTCTTCACATCCAACTCGCTCCCGTGAGGCTTTATCGCCATCGGGGATTATCAAAGGCTTCATATGAACAAGCGCCGTTATCATCACCGCACTGCCACTCCACGCAACGAAGAGATTATTGAGTTGCGTGTTGGCGAGCCGGCTCACGGTGGCGCGTGTGTTGCCCGCGACGTTTCCGGGCGCGTGGTGTTTGTCCGTCACACATTGCCCGGCGAAAAGGTGAAGGCACGCGTGACGGCGGTGCAGAAGAACCTTGCGTGGGCTGACGCTGTAGAGATTCTTGAGGCATCTGCCGATCGTGTGCCGTCCGTGTGGCCACAGGCTGGCCCTGGTGGCGTCGGCGGTGGCGAGCTCGCTCATGTGGCGCCCGCGGCTCAGCGCGCGTGGAAAGAGACGGTTCTGCGTGGTCAGCTTCGTCGCGTTGGTGGCGAGGCTCTGTCTGCCCGCGTTGAAAATCTTGGCGGTGTTACAGTGCGTCCAGCTCCCGGGGACGAGACCGACCAGACTTTATTGCACCGTCGAACGCGCATCGAGGTCGTCATTGATCGCGCTGGCTTGGCCGGTATGCACACCTATCGTGGCAAAGATGTCATTGCTCTAGATTCGATGCCATTGGCTTCAGAATCGATTGAACGATTGGGCCTGTGGGGTGCGAATTCGCAATGGGCTCCTTTCTTCAAGCCTGCTGATCGTGTGCGCGTTGTCGCGCCTGACGGTGACTCTCCAGTCGTCGTGACTCCTCGCGGAACATTCAACTCACTGGGTGAAAAGATCAAGGAAACGCGATTGCCTTGGCGCCTCTGGGTGAACGGTGAGCCACTGGAATACCGCGTCCGCGTTGGAGGCTTCTGGCAGACGCATGTCATGGGTGCTGAAGTTCTTGCACAGGCAGTCATGGACGTTGCCTCTCTGTCTGAAGGTGACCGGGTGATGGAGCTGTATTCGGGTGCTGGCCTGTTCAGTGTTCCGATGGCAAAGGCTGTTGGTGCACGCGGTCGCATTGTCACCTTGGAAGGTTCTCAGGGCGCGGTTGAGGACGCAGGCGAGAACTGTGCGCCCTTTGGCTGGGTTGAACCCTATGTTGGGAATGTTGACGCTGAAGGTGTGAGTGAACTTGTAGAGGGGTTAGAAGGGCGCCCGGACGTCATTGTTCTTGATCCTCCGCGCGCGGGTGCAGGTCGTGAGGTGACCGAGGCTATTGCTCAGTGTGGTGCATCGAAGATTGTCCTAGTGTCATGTGATCCTGCTGCCGGTGCTCGTGACATGCGCTTGCTCACCGAAGCGGGGTATGAATTGGCCAGCCTCCATGCGTGGGATTTATTTCCGCATACGCATCACGTTGAGACTATCTGTTTGATGTCAAGGATTAAGGACTAAACAGTATAGAAAAGGCTTGAAATCAAGGGATTTCGAAGAACTGCTCCAGAACTTCATCAGCCGACTTTCAATGAAGAATGTCGATCGGTGGAAAACAATGATCTTGCGTCTGCGTTTAGCGAAACTGTAAATTCTTCATACTTAAAGGAGTAAATAAAATGAGTTTAAATTATAAAATTGCATCAGGAATAGTGAGACTATTAAATGTCAAAAAAATGTTTTTAAAGAATAAAGGCGAGATGCTTGAGTATGCAAAGGGGGAAAATGCAAAAGAAGTATTTGATTTAGATAAGGCAATGAAGAGGGCAAAGAGAAAAAATTATTATCTTTACGCCAGAGATGTTATGGGATACAGTCTGATTTCATATCAAAAAAATAAGAGTCTTTCTCACGGGGCGGTTCTCTATCTATTCGGCGGAGGAATGATTACACAACCAAACAAATTGGATTTTACTTTGTCTGAAAGAATAATGAAAAAAACCGGTAAAGATGTTTGGTTTTTATTTTATCCTCTTTGTTCAGAGGATATAAAGGTGGATAAAACCTATGAAGTTTGTTTTGAAACCTATAGGTTAATGACAGAAACTTATAAGGCGGAAAATATTAGCGTGCTTGGATTTTCATCAGGTGCCTGCCTATCTATTGGAATATTTCTCTATAATAATGCTTTAGGCAGACCCCTTAAAATGCCTGGTAAAATTATTTCAGTTTCTCCGGGCGGGATTCCCGATTTAAGTCTTGACAAAAATAAGGGAATATGGGAGAGATTAAATGAACTTAACCATAAAGATATAATGATTGAACCTACATATATTAAAACTGCAAGAGAAATTTTAAATGGAGATGAAGATTTGCCGGAATATATGTTAGACGGAACGGTAGGAGATTTTACCGACTTTCCGAAAACATATTTTTATTACGGCGAAAATGAATGCCTCTATGCCTTTGCGGGAGAGTTTAAAAAAGCAATGGAAAAATACCGTGTCCCGTATGAAATCATTGTAGGTAAAGGAATGTGTCACTGTTATCCTATGGCAAGGTTTTTTAGAGAAGGCAGAGAGGCGCAGGAACAAATTATTGAATTATTGAAATCTTAATCTAAAGACGGAGAAGAAGGGATTTGAAAATCCATGCTTTTAATTGAAGCCGTCATTTTATGCTCTGTATTTTTTGCGCTCTGTTTTTTGGGTACTGGCACGGACGAGAAAAATTTAAGAAATTACGTGTCCTATCCTGATGAAGTTCAGAAGAAAATCAAAGAGATTGAAGAGTATCAGGGGAAATATAAGGAAACAGGCAGATTTGCCGCATGGATCGCAAATTTTTTACTATTTACTATCTTATTTTTATTGTTAGGAATCATCATTCGTCAGGCAAACTTTATACATAACTTTATTCGTTTGCTGATTTTAGGTGAAACGTTAAATGTTTTTGACCTTATTGTTATTGATCTATTATGGTGGAGAAATATAAAACGGATAAGGCTATCAAAAATACCGCAAAAGGAACTCTACCAAAATCCTAAAAAGCACATTGAAGCTTTTTTAAGAGCGCTGGTTCTGTATTTTTTTGTTGCGGTGCTTGACGGATATTTACTGACTCTATTTTGACCAACAGCCATTGTGAGGGTGATTTATGGGGATATCGTGCGAGCCACTATGGGCGGAACTGCAATAGCTGTAATCTTTAACGGGGCGGCGGCTGCTTTGGCGTTTATAAATCCGAGATATTTTTTTGATTCTTATCCAAAGGTAATTCAGGTTTTGATTGTTGGATTATTAGAAAGATAACGACGAACTAGAAAGCCCGGGAAAGCAAGCGCATTACGCCAAGCTAAAAGAGTATTTAAAGTCACTTAAATGATAAAAGATTCTGTTTGCAACGACCTTTGACTTGCGCCATCTACAACATTCCTTTTGCCAGCTTCCACTCTGCAACGAGTGTTAAGACTAAGTTCTTGATGCAGGGTTATCATCAGGGTAGTTTTGATACACCTAGAGACAGTTGCTTTGCTTCAACGCGTGAATTGACGCTGTCGGTTCTTCCTCCAGATTGACCTTCGTATCTTAGGTACTGGCATCGTTTCGCTGATCGTCGTCGCGGGTTGGTTTTGTCTCTTCTGGTAGCTGAATCTGCTCACTTTGCATTTTGGCGCCACTGTAGCGGTGGGGGAATGGGGGAGAAGTAGGCGTGGAAATGTCGAGCAGATGGAACTCATTTTTAGGGCTCGTTGGATGACGAATCATCTTCTGTGTGCCGAACACAGACCCCAGTTTTTTGCACTGCGACCAGTCACTCGTCCAGGCGTCGGATGCATACACTAGAGCTTCACGCACCTGTCAATCGATATATGGAGCTTCATGCAACTCTTGCTTGCCGTCATTTACGTCTCCTTTGTCAGCTTGGGCCTGCCAGACTCACTGTTAGGTGCGGCGTGGCCGTCGATCTATCCGCAGATCGATGTCCCTGTTTCCTACGCAGGCATCATTTCAATGCTGATTGCAGCGGGTACCATCGTCTCCTCCCTGAACTCCGATCGCCTGACCCTGCGTTTTGGTACCGGCAAGGTGACAGCAACGAGCGTCGCGATGACCGCTGTTGCCCTTCTCGGCTTCTCCTTCTCAACGTCATTCCTTGAGCTTTGTCTTTGGGCGATTCCTTACGGTTTGGGTGCGGGTAGCGTTGACGCATCGCTGAACAACTTCGTCGCTCTTCATTACAAGTCGCGACATATGAGCTGGTTGCACTGCATGTGGGGCGTAGGCGCCAGCCTTGGCCCGTACATCATGGGGTACGCGCTCACCGGGCATGCTGGTTGGGCTGGTGGCTATCGAATCATTGGCCTGATGCAAATCGGATTGGCGACGTTGCTCTTTATCAGTCTTCCCCTATGGAAGAAAACACCTGTCAATACCGGTGTGAGTGACGCCAACTCCGCGCCCACACATCAGGCGGATGCTGATGATCGTCAAGCGCGGCCTCGTACCCCTTTGACCCTGGCGCAGATTCTTCGCATCCGTGGTGCAAAAGCAGTTATGCTCACATTCTTCTGCTACTGCGCGATCGAAGCTACAGCTGGACTCTGGGCTGCCAGCTACCTGAACCTTCACCGTGGAGTATCTGCTGAAGACGCTGCTTCGTACGCAGCGGCATTCTTCGTTGGTCTTACGGTGGGGTGGGCACTCAGTGGTTTCCTGACCATTCGATTCAGCGACGATCAGATGATTATTGGTGGTGAAGCCTTGATTGTCATCGGTATCGCCACCACGGTGATCCCAGGCCATAACATCATCGCGTTGATGGGGCTTGTGGTGATTGGCTTGGGGTGTGCTCCGGTGTATCCGAGCATCATCCACGCAACACCTGCGCGCTTCGGAGCGGACAAATCGCAGGCGATTATCGGCGTCCAGATGGCAACCGCCTATGCGGGCACCCTCGCCATGCCACCGTTTTTTGGGTTGATTGCGAACCGTTTTTCTGTCGCGTTATTCCCGTACTACCTCATGCTTTTGCTGTTCGCGATGGCCGCTAGCCACCGCCTGCTATTGTGGATCAGCGCTACGCATGCGGACGAGGATACTGCCTAGCGCGATCCTCATCTGGGCGAGTCATCGTTTCGTTTCTATGAGCGCATGGGCTATGCGCTCATCTCAACCTTTCATCAATGCGGTTTCACATCTGACCGGAGGTAGACATGGCGTGGATGGAAAGAATGATTGGCTCGCATGAATTGCTGGCATCTTTTGTGTCTTTTTGTTCACTGAGAACCAACGTCCGCGGGTTTTTAGTACACCGATGTTGTTGATTTCTGAGGTGAGTGTTGTGTGCGGGGCCTCGTGCGTCACTTGACGGAAGCCGATAATGTGCCGAAAAGTCTGAATTCAACGAATCTGTCCCATTTCTACTTGCGGACGCCATGTCAGCAAGTAATCTTGATATCAAGATAATTAAGTGTGTGCGCAACAGTGGAGGAGGGGTCATGGCATCCGTGAACTCATTCGGAGCACAAACCACCCTGAGCGTTGATTCTCAGGACTACACGATTTACTCGCTTGAAGCGGTCGACGGTCTCGACAAGCTTCCGTACTCACTGAAGGTTCTTGCGGAAAACCTGTTGCGCACCGAAGACGGCGTAAACATCACCGCCGAGCACATCAAAGCGCTTGCATCGTGGGATCCGGATGGCGAGCCTGACACCGAAATCCAATTCACCCCTGCGCGCGTCATCATGCAGGACTTCACCGGCGTTCCCTGCATCGTGGACCTCGCAACAATGCGCGAAGCAGTAGCTGACCTCGGTGGCGACCCGACTCTGATTAACCCACTGGCCCCCGCTGAAATGGTCATCGACCACTCCGTCCAGATTGACGTTGCCGGCACTTCGATCGCATTCGAACGCAATGTTGAACGTGAATACGAACGCAACCAGGAGCGCTACCAGTTCCTCCGCTGGGGTCAAGGGGCATTTGACAACTTCCGTGTTGTTCCTCCGTCAACCGGCATCGTTCACCAGGTCAACATTGAGCACCTCGCCCGCACGGTTTTCGTCAAGGATGAAGCCGACGGTTCGAAGATGGCCTACCCCGACACTTGCGTCGGCACTGACTCGCACACCACGATGGTCAACGGTCTCGGTGTGCTCGGCTGGGGCGTCGGTGGTATTGAAGCCGAAGCTGCCATGCTTGGCCAGCCCGTTTCGATGCTGATCCCGCGCGTTGTTGGCTTCAAGCTGAAGGGTAAAATCCCCGCTGGCGCAACCGCCACCGACGTCGTGCTCACGATTACGCAGATGCTGCGCGCACACGGAGTCGTCGGCAAGTTCGTTGAGTTCTACGGCAGTGGCGTGGGCGCAGTTCCGCTCGCGAACCGCGCAACGATCGGCAACATGTCGCCGGAGTTCGGCTCCACCGCCGCCATCTTCCCAATCGACGAGGTCACGCTTGACTACCTGCGTTTAACGGGTCGGAGCGAAGAATCGATTGCCCTCGTTGAGGCATACGCGAAGAAGCAGGGTCTCTGGCACGATCCTTCACGCGAAGCCCGCTATTCCGAATACCTTGAACTCGATCTGTCGACGGTTGTTCCGTCGATTGCAGGCCCGAAGCGCCCGCAGGACCGTATCGAGCTGTCGAACTCGAAAGATATGTTCGAGAAGACGATCGGCACCTATGCGCCGGACGGTCCGCGTGAGGATGTTGAGTTGATTCTGGCCGATGGGACGAAGACTCGCCTGAACCACGGTGATGTGGTGATCGCGTCGATCACTTCGTGCACGAATACGTCGAACCCATCGGTCATGTTGGCGGCCGGTCTGCTCGCACGTAACGCTGTGAAGCGTGGTCTGACGTCGAAGCCGTGGGTGAAGACTTCCCTGGCACCCGGTTCCAAGGTTGTCACCGACTACTATGAGAAGGCAGGTCTCTGGGACGACCTCAATGCTCTGGGCTTCAACCTGGTTGGCTATGGGTGCGCCACCTGTATCGGTAATTCTGGCCCGCTGACTCCCGAGGTTTCTGCAGCGGTGAACGACAACGACCTCGCTGTCGTGTCGGTTCTGTCGGGCAACCGTAACTTCGAAGGTCGCATCAACCCCGACGTGAAGATGAATTACCTGGCGTCCCCCCCACTTGTCATCGCCTACGCGTTGGCTGGCACGATGGACTTCGACTTCGAGAATGATCCGCTGGGAATCGACCCCGCAGATGGTTCTGAAGTGTATCTGCGTGATATCTGGCCGGACGCCGACGAAGTACAGAAGACAATCGACGCGTCGATCGACCGCTCCATGTTCGAAAACGACTACGCGGATGTCTTCGCTGGCGATGAACGCTGGCGCTCTCTGAACACCCCCGAAGGCCATGTATTCGCATGGAACGGAGAATCCACCTACGTGCGTAAGCCCCCGTATTTCGAGGGCATGGGCTTGGAGCCTGCTCCAGTCTCGGATATCGAAGGTGCTCGCGTTCTGCTGAAGCTCGGCGACTCGGTGACAACCGACCACATTTCGCCGGCTGGCGCTTTCAAGCCGGAAACCCCCGCGGGGCAGTACCTGATGAGCCACGGAGTCGAGCGCAAGGACTTCAACTCCTACGGTTCTCGCCGAGGCAACCATGAGGTCATGATCCGCGGTACGTTCGCGAATATCCGTATTCGTAACGAGATGCTTCCCGGTGTTGAAGGCGGTTTCACGAAGAACTTTGCTCACCCGGGTGCACCGGTTTCAACCGTGTATGACGCCAGCGTCGACTATCTCGCCCAGGGCACCCCCCTCGTTGTCCTCGGTGGCAAGGAATACGGTTCCGGTTCGTCTCGTGACTGGGCAGCAAAGGGAACCTCCTTGCTCGGCGTGAAGGCCGTGATCGCTGAATCCTTTGAACGCATTCATCGCTCGAACCTGATCGGCATGGGTGTCTTGCCCTTGCAGTTCCCCGAAGGGCAGACGCGTGACTCGCTGGGATTGACCGGTGATGAGGTCTTCTCAATCCACGGTGTCACCGCTTTGAATGAGGGCATAACCCCGCAGGCTCTGACGGTCGAGGCCCTACGCGAAGACGGTACCTCCGTTACCTTCGATGCGCGCCTGCGTATCGATACGCCCGGTGAGGCTGACTACTATCGACACGGTGGCATCCTGCAGTACGTTTTGCGGGGCCTCGCTCAGCGTGACTAAAAAACGCGCGCGGTAAGACGAGTGGGGAGGCACGGTGCGCTACCAAGTTGGTAGTCGCCTTCAAGATTTTGCGAGTGAATTATTCACGAGGCCCGGATGCCGCGTACCACGCTGCACCGACGATGCCGGCGGTATTACGAAGCTCAGCCGGGACCATCTTCGTCTTCAGATCAAGCAACGGCATGAACTTCGCGTGGTTCTTCGACACGCCACCGCCGACCACGAACAGGTCGGGGCTGAACAACATTTCAACGTGGCTGTAGTACTTCTGAAGGCGCTTCGCCCACTTCTTCCACGACAGATCCTGAAGTGTCTTCTGACCGGACGAGGCGCGGGTCTCGGCGTCGTGGCCGTCGATCTCAAGGTGGCCGAGCTCAGAGTTGGGGACGAGCGTGCCGTCCATGATCAGAGCCGAACCGATTCCTGTACCGAGCGTCGTGACAATGACCAGACCCGGGACATCCTTCGCAGCACCGTAAACGACCTCTGCCAGACCGGCAGCATCAGCGTCGTTGAGTGGAACAACCTTGCGACCAAGGTGCTTTTCCATCAGGTCAATGACATTCACACCAACCCACGAATCATCCAGATTCGCCATAAAAGGAATAACGCCGTGAATCACTGGAGCTGGGAAGGTAATTCCGACAGGAATATCGGAGGCAACCTCAAGACCTTCAAGAAGCTGACGACAAACATCAGCAACTGCATCAGGGGTTGCAGGCTTGGGCGTTTCAATGCGAATACGTTCGCCGATGAACTCACCAGTCTCCAGGTCGACCAGCGCTGCTTTCACGCCAGATCCACCAATATCGATTCCACATCCAACGGTCGTCATTGTGCGAATGATCCCTTCCGAAACGTCATTGTTCGACTCAGTTGATATCGTATCGTAGCGCCGAGCAACAAGGTCACGCGAACAGTTACGTCCGCGCGACCTCGTCGATCAGTAAAAATGTGCCAGCCTCAGATTCACGGAAGAGTCAAAATCTCCGCACCGTCTTCGGTGACAACGATGGTGTGCTCAAACTGAGCAGTACGTGAACGGTCAGCGGTCACAACGGTCCAGTCATCGTCCCACTGCTCCCAATCAATGCCACCAAGGGTCAACATCGGCTCGATCGTGAAGACCATACCGGGCTCCATCATCGTCGAATACGCGGGTGCAGCATCGTAGTGAGGAACAATCAGACCGGAGTGGAAGGCCTCGCCCACACCGTGCCCCGTGTAATCGCGGATCACGCCGTAGTCGAAACGCTTCGCATAGCGTTCAATGACACGACCGATCACGTTGATTTCACGACCCGGACCAACAGCCTTAATGCCACGCATCATCGCTTCATGCGTGCGTTCAATCAGAAGGTGCGATTCCTCGTCGACCTTGCCAACCTCGAACATCGCGCAGGTATCGCCGTGAACACCATCAACATAGGCGGTGATATCAACGTTCACGATGTCGCCTTCTTCCAACGGGCGATCGTCGGGAATGCCGTGGCAGATGACCTCGTTGATCGACGTGCACAGAGACTTCGGGAAACCCATGTACCCCAAGCATGACGGGTAGGCATTGTTGTCAATGAGGAACTCGTGGCCAATACGGTCGAGTTCGTCGGTCGTCACACCCGGTGCGACGCTCTTGCCCACAGCCTCCAGAGCCTGAGCAGCAATACGGCCCGCGTGACGAATACGCTCGATCGTCGACACGTCCTTAATATCCGACGCAGTCACGCGCTCCGGACCCTCATGGAACATGTATTCAGGACGATCAATATGAGACGGGACTAAACGAACAGGGGAGATAGTTCCCGGTTTCAAGGTTCCAAGTGGCGCACGCTTGGCTAAATCAGATATATGAGTCATACCTTTAAGACTAGTCCTTTCGCGCACCTCGGGCAGATGGCCAGGCGACGAGGCTCCTTTATGACGCTGACGGTGCAGACAACGAAGATATGAACCCAGCGTGAGTGACCCCATGTGGACGACAACGCAGTATCTTGCGGGCTCGGACTATCATGGCAGGGCATATAGTGCGTTCAAAACGAGACCTAATTGGAGGAAACAGGACATGGCCCAGGAAGCCCCTGACCTCAATCCACTGGATAGCGTAGCCGTCGACGCCCTCGTCGCAGCTGCACTTTCAGATATTGAAGCCGCATCTTCGCTCGAAGAACTCAAGGCCACAAAGCAAGCGATCCTTGGCGACAACGCCCCGCTGGTCGCAGCCAACCGCATCATCGGTTCCCTCAAACCTGCAGATCGTGGCACTGCAGGTAAGAATCTCGGTGGTGCTCGCGGCCAGATTTCGAAGGCTCTCGCCGTCCGTCAAGAGGTGCTTGAAGCTGAGAACGAGGCACGTGTTCTTCGCGAAGAATCCGTCGATGTGACTGCCGGTGGGCATCGCACGGTGACGGGTGCGCGTCACCCGATCGAGACTCTGATTGAAGAGATCGAAGATGTGTTTACATCCATGGGCTGGGCTATCGCTGAAGGCCCCGAAGTTGAACACGAATGGTTTAACTTCGACTCCCTGAACTTCGACATCGACCACCCGGCTCGTCAGATGCAGGACACGTTCTACGTTGACGGCACTTCTGCTGGTGGCCAGAACGCCGATGATGGGCACCTCGTGATGCGTACTCACACGTCGCCGGTGCAGTCGCGTGCCATGCTTGACCGCGGTGTCCCTCTGTACGTCGCATGCCCGGGCAAGGTGTTCCGTTCTGACGCTCTCGACGCGACGCACACCCCGGTTTTTCACCAGGTCGAAGGTTTGGCCGTTGATAAGGGCCTGACCATGGCGCACCTGAAGGGCGTGCTCAATCACTTTGCTCAGGCAATGTTTGGTCCTGAAGCGAAGGCGCGCCTGCGCCCGTCGTTTTTTCCTTTCACTGAGCCCAGCGCCGAACTTGATATTTGGTTCCCACAGAAGAAGGGCGGCGCCGGCTGGATTGAAGTCGGTGGTTGCGGCATGGTGAACCCCAACGTTCTCAGAGCAAACGGAATCGATCCGGAGGTCTACACCGGTTTCGCATTCGGTATGGGTATTGAACGCACCCTCATGCTCCGCCACGGAATTGCTGACATGCACGACATCGTTGAAGGTGACGTTCGTTTCAGCCAGCAGTTCGGTTTGATTGGAAAGGGACACTGACATGCCAATGGTTCCGATTTCTTGGCTTGCCGATCACGTCGAGGTCCCTGCTGATCTTGATGCCGCGCAACTCGCAGCAGCGCTGGTGAAGGTTGGTCTGGAAGAAGAAGCAATCCACCCCGCAAAGGTCACCGGTCCGCTGGTTGTTGGCAAGGTTGTGACCCTGGTGAAGGAAACTGCCTCCAACGGCAAGACTGTCAATTACTGTCGCGTCGACGTTGGTCAGTACAACGACGAGCCGGGTACCGGTAAGGAGCCTTCGGATCTGCCAAGCCGCGGCATCATCTGTGGTGCTCACAACTTCGTTGAGGGCGACCTCGTTGTTGTTTCCCTGCCCGGTGCAGTTCTTCCCGGCGATTTCGCGATTGCGGCGCGTAAAACCTACGGCCACATTTCCGATGGCATGATTTGCTCTGCCCGCGAACTGGGACTGGGTAACGATCACGATGGCATCATCGTGCTGCCGACGTACTTCCCGGACCGTGAAATCCCTGCTCCGGGTTCTGATCTGCTCGGTTTCCTCGGCTTGGGCGAAGAGACTCTTGAGATCAACGTGACCCCGGACCGCGGTTACTGCTTCTCAATGCGCGGTGTCGCACGCGAATTCGCGCACTCGACGGGTGCGAAGTTCACGGATCCCGGTCTGGTTGGAAACCTTGTTGCTTCGGTGCCCGAGGCAACCGCTGACGGATTCGAGGTGCGTATCGCAGACGAGACGCCGATTCACGGTAAGCCCGGTGCGGACCGTTTTGTCACCCGCATTGTTCGTGGCGTGAACCCTTCGGCTCCCAGCCCGCATTGGATGGTTGAGCGTCTCGAAGCAGCAGGAATGCGCAGCGTTTCCTTGGCCGTTGACATCACCAACTACGTGATGCTCGACCTTGGTCAGCCGATGCACGCCTACGACCTGAATGCTCTTGAAGCTCCGATCGTTGTCCGTCGCGCACGCGCCGGTGAGCGTCTGACAACGCTGGATGAGGTCGATCGGCAACTGGATCCGCAAGACCTGCTGATCACAGATTCTCCGAACGGTGAAGGATCACGCATCATCGGCATGGCCGGTGTTATGGGTGGTCAGTATTCAGAGGTCGAGCATTCCACGACGGATATCCTCCTCGAAGCCGCTCACTTTGATGCGGTGTCGGTCGCTCGTACCGCACGTCGTCACCACCTGCCGTCTGAAGCGTCGAAGCGCTTCGAACGTGGCACTGATCCCCAGCTTGCTCCTGTCGCAGCTCAACGAGCTGTTGACCTGCTGGTTGAGTACGGCGGGGGAACGGCAGATGCAGCAGTGTCCGACTTCAACGAAGTTGCGCCGGCCTCGTCAATTCGTTTCCCGTACACCGATGCCGCCCGCTTGATCGGCGTCGATTACTCGAAGGAACGCGTTGAGGAGCTTCTCACTGAAATTGGTTGCACGCTCGACGAAATCGAAGACGGAATCTTCAACGTGACCGTTCCGACGTGGCGTCCCGACCTGACTGGTTCTGCCCACCTGGTTGAGGAAATTGCACGTCTTGACGGTTTCGATAATATTCCGTCGATTCTGCCGTCGGCTCCTGCCGGTGGTGGTTTGACTGATGCTCAGCAGGCACGTCGTCACGTTTCTGCGTCGCTTGCAGCTTCTGGTTTGGTTGAGGTTCTCAGCTATCCGTTCGTTTCGGATTCCTTCGATCGTCAGCGTCTCGCTCAGGGCGATGAACGTCGTCAGGCTCTGAAGCTTCGTAACCCGCTTGCTGATGATGCACCCCTGTTGCGCACCTCGATCATTGATACCTTGCTTGACGCTGCCGGACGCAACGTGGCGCGTGGTGCTGACCGTGTGGCGCTGTTTGAAACCGGACTTGTTGTTCGCCCTGCAGGCACGGTTCCTGCCGATCTTCTGAGCGCTGAACAGCGCCCGACTGATGAGGAACTTGCTGGACTGCGTGCTGGCACTCCTGCTCAGCCGTGGCATGTGGGTGTTGTCCTTGCCGGTCGTGCCTCGGCTTCGCCGGTTGTCGAGCCTGCTCGCATGTTTGCATGGTCGGATGCTCTTGAGACGGTTGAGAATATTGCGTCTCTTCTGGGTGTTCGCATTGAAGTCACTCGCGCGTGGGATGCCGACTACAAGAAGGTGCCCGGTCCGCTGATGCCTGAACCTGCATCGGATCCGGCTGATGTTGCTCCGTGGCATCCGGGTCGTGTTGCTCGCGTATTCGTCCGCCGTGGTCGCGATTTGATTGATATCGCGATGGCTGGCGAACTTCACCCCGGCGTGTGCAAGTCGTTTGGCTTGCCGGCTCGTTCGTGCGCCGCAGAGATTGATCTGTCTGCTCTGATTGAGGCGATGAGCGGTGAGCCGACGCAGGTGAAGCCCGTCTCGACTTACCCGATTGCGAAGGAAGACATCGCTCTTGTTGTGTCGAAGTCGATCCCTGTTGCTCGCGTCGAGCAGGTTGTTCGCCAGGGCGGGGGAGCGTTGCTTGAAGAAGTAACGCTGTTCGACATTTTCGAATCCGAAACACTTGGTGCTGACGTTCGCTCGCTGGCGTTCGCTCTGAAGTTGCGTGCGCCGGATCGCACGCTGAGTGCCGACGAGGTTCGTGAGGTTCGCGAAAGTGTCGTCGCGAAGGCGGGCAAGGTGCTGGGAGCACAGTTGCGCTCTTAGTTAACGAGGCTCCTGACGGGGCACGATGACCGATAGAACAGCCGGGCTGGAGTCCGCGCCTTGTGTATCTTGACTCAGTACGAGATGTCAGCGCGACTCCAGCCCGGCTTTCTGTCACACTTATAGCTATGCATATCCTTGTCACTGCCTCTTCAAAGCATGGTTCAACGAACGAAGTTGCCGACGCGATTGCGAGGCGACTCGAAGATGCCGGTCACACGGCTGATCGCATCGCGCCGGAAGATGTTACTTCTGTTGACGCTTATGACGCTGTGATTTGCGGTTCGGCTGTTTATATCCTGCAGTGGATGGATGGAGCGCACGATTTCATGGATCGTTTTAGCGCCCAGCTTGAAAACAAGCCCGTGTGGGCATTCTCGGTTGGTATGAATGGTGTTCCGAAGCATGCCCCTCAGGATCCGACTCGTATCGGTCCGCTTCTGACTCGCGTCAGTGCTATTGATCTTCATTCTTTTGCTGGTCGCTACACCCCATCGTTGCTTTCGTTGCGTGAACGCTCAGTTGCACGTCTTGCCGGTGTTGTGGAAGGCGATTTCCGCGACTGGAATGAGGTCAACGAGTGGACTGATTCGATTCTGAAGGATCTCGAACAGCGCTGATTGTGGGCGCCTCACGCCATTGTGCAATTTATACATAGTTATGTATAATCATGCATATGGGAGATCGAAGCACACAAACGCCCGCTGCGCGACGTGAAGCAATTCGTTCAATTCTTGCTAGCGGATCAATCGGTTCGCAAAAGGATCTTCGCGATCTGTTGCGTGAGCAAGGTATTGACGTTACTCAGGCAACTCTGTCGCGTGACCTTGTCGATATGCGTGCGACAAAGATTCGTGTGGCTGACGGCACTCGCATTTACTCCGTTCCCGATATTGACGGGGGAGCAACCCACGAAGGCGAAGCTGGACACGAACGCTTGCAGAAATGGTGCCAGTCGATCCTCGTTACCTCAATCCTTGTTGACCATCAGCTGGTGCTCAGGACAACGGTTGGAGCAGCCAATCTCTTGGCCTCAGCTATCGATGCTGTTCGTCTTGATGCGGTTGCGGGAACAATCGCGGGCGATGACACAATCCTTGTGATTTGTCGATCTTCTGAAGATGCGCAGCAGACCCAATCGTATCTGATGGATCTTGCTGAGCCTGGATCTTCCGCTCACTGAGCCCACACTTTTCTTATTCACTCCACTCTCACACTTTCATCGGAGAAGGAATACAACATGGCAGAGCACAAGGACCGCGTTGTCCTCGCATATTCGGGTGGTTTGGACACCTCCGTTGCTATTGGTTGGATCGGCGAACAGACCGGTCGCGAGGTCGTTGCGGTTGCAGTTGACGTGGGGCAGGGCGGCGAAGACCTCGAGGTCATCCGCCAGCGCGCGCTCGACTGCGGTGCGGTGGAAGCCTACGTTGCAGATGCTCGCGACGAGTTCGCCAACGAATACTGCATGCCGGCACTGAAAGCGAATGCCCTCTATGAAGGTAAGTACCCGCTGGTTTCAGCTCTGTCCCGTCCCGTGATCGCCAAGCACCTGGTGAAAGCTGCGCGCGAATTTGGCGCACACACTGTTGCTCACGGTTGTACCGGCAAGGGGAACGACCAGGTACGTTTCGAGGTTTCGATTACGTCGATGGCCCCCGACATGGACTGCATCTCGCCGGTTCGTGACCTTGCGCTGACGCGTGACGTTGCTATCGAATACGCCGAGAAGCACCACCTGCCGATCGAAACGACGAAGCATAACCCGTTCTCGATCGACCAGAACGTGTGGGGTCGAGCAATCGAAACTGGCTTCCTTGAAGACCTGTGGAACGCGCCGACCAAGGACGTCTACGTTTACACCGATGATCCGACTTACCCGCCGCTTCCGGATGAGGTCGTCATTTCCTTCGAAAAGGGCATCCCGGTAGCCATTGACGGTCGCGCAGTTACCCCGCTTGAAGCAATCCAAGAGCTGAACCGCCGTGCAGGCGCTCAAGGCATCGGTCGTATTGACATGGTCGAAGATCGTCTGGTTGGCATCAAGTCACGTGAGATTTACGAGGCTCCCGGTGCTCTCGCTTTGATCGAAGCACACCAGGGGCTGGAATCCATCACCCTCGAACGCATGCAGCGCCGCTACAAGCGTGGTCTTGAGCAGATGTGGGGTGAATTGGTCTATGAAGCCCAGTGGTACTCACCGTTGAAGAAGTCCATGGATGCGTTCATTGAAGATACTCAGCAGTATGTGACCGGTGATATTCGTATGGTCCTGCACGGTGGCCGTGCAACTGTGAATGGACGGAGTTCCGAGGCTTCACTGTATGACTTCAACCTGGCAACCTACGAGACTGGCGATAGCTTCGATCAGTCCTCGTCGCGTGGATTCATTGATATCTACGGTCTGCAGTCGAAGCTTGCGGCTGCTCGTGACGTCCGTCTGGGTAACTCGCAGGGATACTGAGCAGATGTTCGTTTGGTCAAACAAACACTGATATGCACGTGTGCCCAAGGCCGATTTCCTTGGGCACACGTGTTTTCTTTTATCTAAGTGTGCCCAATGGACACCGGGGCGTGGCACGTTCTTTCGCTAGAGTGGTCACGATGAAAGAATCGGTTGAGTTTCTACGCAGGTATGGGGCGAAGACGACGCCTGAGCGTCGAGCCTTAGATATCGTCACCATTGCAATCTTCTTTCTAGGCTTCGCAGGCCAAGGCGTACGTAATATCGTTGGCTTCTACGGGTCTTCGGTTGTCATGGTGGCATTATTTGTTGCTTTGGCGTATCTGATGCATCTCAATCAGATTCGTTTCACACAGGTTGCGTATCCACTTGCCACACTGCTGTTCGTCATGTGGTGCGCTTTATCGTTCGCATGGTCGCAATATCCGCATTATTCTGCGATGTTTGCCGTCGTGACAATCGGCGTGACTCTTACAGGTTTGGCGATTTCTGCCTGTTACACGTTTACGGAAACAGCGAATCTTCTCATCGTTTCGTTCAAGGTCATTCTGATTGTTTCCTACGCTCTTGAGCTGTTCACCGCTCTTATCTGGAAACAGCGCTTGGCTCCGATTCCAATGATCCGCGCTGGGGAATCCGTGCCCGATATGTCCTATTGGGTTTATGGAGATCTTTTTAATGGTGGCCCTATTCAAGGCTTCCCCGGTAATCGGAATCCGCTTGCGTTTATTGCGTTGCTGTTGATTCTCTGTTTGCTTGTCAAATGGATGTCAACGTATAAAAACACGACGTCAACGATTATCTGGCTGATCATTTCGATTGTGACAATTGCTCTGACGCGTTCAGGAACGGTCACCGTCGCGGTCATCATCTGTATGGCGATCGCAATGTCCTTCGGTTTGGTGAAGTCGGTGACGCGTCCTCATCGTCCCGCCCTGATTTCTTTGATCACCTCGCTGACTCTGACAGGAGCGGTGATCGCACTGTTTAACCGTTTGGCGATCACTGATTTCCTTGGTCGTTCCCCGGATTTTTCAGGTCGTGGTGACATCTGGAAGGCGCTTCTCCCCATGTGGAGCCAACATCCGATTCTCGGATGGGGCTTCACCATTGGCTACCAAGGTGATGTGCCTGTTTTTTCGAATTTCATTCGTCGCGGTGATGGAACTCCGACAACTCAGGCTCACAACTCGTTTATCGAGGCCCTTTTCCAGACAGGCATTATCGGAGTCTCAATTCTGAGCGTCGCCGTTGCGACAGTATTCTTCGGCACGTTCATTTACGCTGTGCGCCATATCGATGAATCCCGCAGGGTTGTAATGCCAGCAATGATTGCTTCAGCATTGATTATTCAGTCGACGGTTGAATCCCGTCTTTTGTTTGAAGGCAACTGGATTCTTTTTGTCATCTTGGCAGCGTGGGTGGCGAAAAAACAACCTTTTGCTTCACTGTTTGCAAAATATGGTCCGTTTAAACGTCTCGCGAATTGGAGTTTGTCGCGAGGGCAAGGAATGATGAACCCGTGACTTCGCAAGAGACAACAACACCGACCGCTTTGTGGGGTGGCCGTTTTTCCGGTGGTCCCGCGCAGGCGCTCGCAGCCCTTTCAGTTTCTACCCATTTCGATTGGCGTCTGGCGCATGTGGACATTGCTGGTTCTCATGCCCACGCTGACGCGCTGTACGAGGCTGGCCTCTTAAGCGCTGATGAAATCGATGCGATGCATGCCGCGTTGGCGCAATTGGATGCCGATGTTGCGTCGGGTGCGTTTGTTCCATCGCCGGACGATGAGGATGTCCATACGGCACTCGAGCGTGGTTTGCTTGAGCGCGCGGGGAGTGAGCTTGGCGGAAAGTTGCGTGCGGGGCGTTCGCGTAATGATCAGATTGCAACACTGATTCGCATGTACCTGCGTGACGAGACGCGCCATATTGCGAGCCGCGTCCTGGATGTTGTGGACGCGATTTTGTCGCAGGCTGAACGTGCTGGTGACGCTGTTATGCCGGGGCGTACTCATATGCAACACGCACAACCCGTTTTGGTGGCGCATCATCTGATGGCACACGCATGGCCTCTGATTCGCGACGTTGAACGTTTTGCCGATTGGGATAAGCGTGCCGCGATTTCTCCCTATGGTTCGGGCGCTCTGGCAGGTAATACTCTCGGCATGGATCCGCAGGCTGTTGCTCGTCAGCTCGGCTTTGATGATTCGGTGGATAATTCGATCGATGGAACCGCGTCGCGTGACATCGTTGCGGAGTGCTCTTTTATCCTTGCGATGATCGGCGTTGATATCTCTCGCCTCAGCGAAGAAATCATCATGTGGAACACCAAGGAATTCGACTACGTGACTCTTGATGATTCCTTCTCAACAGGATCATCGATCATGCCTCAGAAGAAGAATCCAGATGTGGCTGAACTCGCTCGCGGTAAAGCCGGTCGCCTGATCGGTGATCTGATGAGCCTATTGACGGTGCTCAAGGGCATCCCGCTGGCATACGATCGCGATCTTCAAGAAGACAAAGAACCTGTCTTCGATCAGCTGGATACGCTCGATGTTTTGCTTCCTGCTGTTTCGGGAATGGTTGAAACGATGACCCTTCACTTGGAGCGCATGGCGGAGCTCGCACCTCAGGGATTCTCGCTTGCCACGGACATTGCAGAGTGGCTTGTGCGTAGGGGAGTACCTTTCCGTAGCGCGCACGAAATCTCTGGAGCTTGCGTCAAGATGGCAGAGCGACGTGGCGTCGAGCTTGCTGATCTCAGCGATGAAGAATTGACCTCGGCCTCGTCGCTTCTGACCCCGGATGTCCGCGAAGTCCTGAACGTCGCAGGATCTGTATCCGCGCGACTGGGGAAGGGGGGAACTGCTCCTGTTCGCGTTGAGGAACAACGACAAGCACTTGCTGTCCGTATTGCTGGATGCCGTGAGTGGGCGTCCACCCCAACCCGCTAAGATAGCCTCGGCTACTTCGAGCCGAAATGGAAGGAATTTAAAGTGACCGACATTCTGGATGACCTCCAGTGGAGGGGTCTCATCGCCCAGCACACCGACATTGATGCTCTTCGCGAGCACCTGAACGCCGGGCCGGTCACCTTTTATTGTGGCTTCGACCCGACAGCAGCTTCTCTGCACCACGGACACCTTGTTCAAATTCTTCTGATGCGTCACCTGCAGCTGGCTGGTCATAAGCCACTCGCACTTGTTGGTGGGGCAACCGGTCAGATTGGCGATCCGCGTCAATCGGGGGAGCGCCAGCTGCAGCCGACCGAGGTCGTTCGCGGTTGGGCAGACAATCTGCGCAACCAGATCTCGCGTTTTCTCGATTTTGAAGGACCGGCCGCGGCGACGATGGTGAACAACCTCGACTGGACTGAGGAACTGAGCGCCATTGATCTGCTCCGCGGTATCGGTAAGTACTTCCGCGTTGGCACGATGCTCGGTAAGGACATTGTTGCGCGTCGTCTGGCATCGGATGAGGGCATTTCCTACACGGAGTTCTCCTATCAGATCCTGCAGGCGAACGATTTCCTTGAACTGCATCGTCGTTACGGTGCCACTCTTGAGACCGGCGGTAACGATCAGTGGGGCAATATGATCGGTGGCGTTGATCTGATTCGTAAGGTTGACGGCGAGGTGTCGCACGTGCTGACGACTCCGATTATTACGAAGGCTGATGGTACGAAATTCGGTAAGTCCGAGGGCGGTGCGATTTGGCTCGATCCGACGATGATGAGCCCGTACGCCTTCTACCAGTTCTGGCTGCAGGTTGAGGACGCCGATGTTGTTCGCTTCCTGAAGATCTTCACCTTCCTTGACCGTGCTCGCATAGAAGAGCTTGAGGTTGAGGTTGCAGAGCGTCCTCATGCGCGCGCAGCCCAGAAGGTCCTGGCGGCTGAGGTGACGAAGCTTGTTCACGGTGAAGAAGAGTTTGAGCGTGTTC
Source organism: Actinotignum sp. usb-actsch-rep-73 (assembly GCF_059082735.1). Lineage (NCBI taxonomy): Bacteria > Bacillati > Actinomycetota > Actinomycetes > Actinomycetales > Actinomycetaceae > Actinotignum > Actinotignum sp. usb-actsch-rep-73. The sequence goes on from NZ_JBHNPV010000007.1 coordinate 49,564, forward strand.
TTGGTGCAACCAACGCCCTTTGGGGTGGTGGAGATCTGCGCGCAATCGATGCGGATACCTTGACTTCTGCTACGTCGGATCTTCCTCGCGCAACTGTGAAGCTCGGTGAGGCAACGATGGTTGACGCGTTGGTTGAAACCGGTTTGGAAAAGGGGCGAGGCGCCGCACGTCGCACGATTGCTTCCGGTGGTGCGTACCTGAACAACGTCAAGTTTGAGGACGCGGAAGCTGTGTTCACGGCTGACGACGTTCTGGCTGCTCATCGACTGCTGATCCGTAAGGGGCGTCGCAACCTTGCTGTCATCGAATTCGACGACTGAAGCGTCCGTATGGGAATCGCAGTGATTTCCTGATTGGACTCACCTGCGGGGCGGAAACACTACGTTTCCGCCCCGCAGTGCGTTTCTAACAGGTCATTGCATCTCGATATTGGTGCTTTGCTGTGCGGTGTTCTTAGATGTATTGGTCGCCGTGTACGTACGCAATCGCATGTATGTGGCGACGTGTAGGCGCCGTGTAACAGTCGGCGTTTGCTACGGAGATCTGGGTCGCAATCACGGTCTAGTTTTGTGGTCTGCAAAACGCTGACAGATCACAATTTTACTGTTTCCTTGCTGCTCAGAGCCACTTTTCGGCGAAATACTGCGAATCCGCTGGTGTGCAAGAGGTAGGAATTGAAGCTTG
>NZ_JBHNPV010000008.1:0-3294 GCF_059082735.1 Actinotignum sp. usb-actsch-rep-73
ACCCTCGCCAGAACCTGCACCTTCGCCAGAACCTGCACCCTCGCCGGAACCTGCACCCACGCCGGAACCTGAGCCCACACCCCAGCCGCTTGCTCAAACAGGCGCAAACCTCGCACCGCTAGGCGTAGCCACGCTACTGGTTGCAGGTGGTGCAGCCGCCCTCGTAGCTAAGCGACGCAAGAACTAACCCCACAGGCCCCTCCAAGAGATAGTTAAGGCCCGCACCTTTTGGTGCGGGCCTTAACTCTGTGCGCGCACACCCTACGTAATAGGTATGAGCGAAAACCAACTGCACAAACAAGGCACTGCATGAGGAATCTATCTCCCCTGCGATACCCCGGTGGAAAAGTGCGCCTCGCACCCTTTTTCGCCCAGCTCCTGGCTATCCAGGACCCCGTTCCCACTCGATACGCAGAACCCTTCGCCGGAGGCGCTGGCGCAGCCTTACGCCTCCTCGACGAAGAATGCGTCTCCCACATCCACATCAATGATGTCCACCCCGGCATCGCGGCCTTCTGGCGCTCCGTAACTACTCACTCCGATGAATTTATCCAGCTCATCGAAACAACGGAGGTCACTATCAGTCAATGGCACGAACAGCGCGCAATCTTTGAAGCGGGTCCCAATGGAGACGATCTCGCCCTCGGCTTCGCCACTTTCTTCCTCAATCGCACCAACCGATCTGGCATCCTCACTGCACGCCCCATCGGTGGACTCAACCAGACCGGCAGATGGCTCATCGATGCCCGCTACAACAAACAAGGACTCATCTCGCGCATCAAACGCATCCAAGAATTAGCCGACCACATCACCGTGACCGAGCTTGATGCGCTCGATTTCCTTGACAGTATCGAGCACTACGAGGACAACATCTTTGTTTACGCTGACCCCCCATACGTCGTCCAGGGGAACAAGCTCTATCTCCACGCCTTCAATGCTGACGACCACAAAACCCTCGCCGATAAAATTCTGAGCGCTCTCTACCCTTGGGTTCTCACCTACGATGATGAAAAAATCATCTGGCAAGATCTATATGGAGGCGAACGTTGTGCTCGCTTCAACCTCGCTCATACCGCACAAAACAGTCATATCGGGACAGAAACCATCATCTACGGGCCAACGATTAACGTTCCTCGCACTCAGGAAATCACCCCCGGCGTACAAGCCAATTGGATCTAACCTCATTAGCCAAAAGACTCAATCGGCGTACTCATGACGTCGCGAACGCTCTGGGTCAAATGAGCGCCGTGCCGGGTAGGCGAGGCTTGCTTGGACGTGCACCATTTACGTGTGTGCCTGATCGCTTTAGGGCTGACAGGCCTGTCTTGCGATGGAAGCCAGAACCTGAGCCCTCGTCCACTACAACCAGCAAGGCCACAAATGGCTCCGCACCCCTCTCTCTGGCCCCTTCCAGGGATAGTTAAGGCCCGCACCTTTTGGTGCGGGCCTTAACTCTGTGCGCGCACAACCTACGTAGTAGGTATGAGCGAAAACATTACTATTTACACCACCCCGCACTGTCCAGGGTGTGCCCTGACCCAACGCAAGTTGGACAAGGCAGGAATCACCTACAACGCCATTGACTTAAGCAAGCGACCCGACCTGGTAGAACAGTTCAAAAACGAAGGCCTCCTATCAGCCCCGATCATAGAAACCCAAACGGGTCGCTCATCTGGGTTTAACCCCCAGCGCATCCGCGAAATCATCGCCCTGGCCACCCCTTACACCAAACCAGACCAAGCGGGCCGCGCAAACAATACCGGCCACACAAGCGCTGTCAGCACCCCCAGCCACACGAGGAACCTCGATCACGGTGTAACCACCGAGCAAGGGCGCGGGCTGTGAAAACGACACTCATCGCCGCAGCCCCGCTCATGCTCTTGCCTCTGATGATGACTGGAGGCGGAGCCGAAGGAGCAGGAGCGGGCCTAGAGGGAGTGCCCCCCGAATATGTGCAGGCCGTGATGAAAGCGGGGAGTATCTGCACCGAAATCACGCCGAGCCTCATCGCTGGACAAATCGAGGCTGAATCCGGGTGGGACCCGAAAGCGCTCAGCCCAGCAGGCGCACAAGGTATCGCTCAGTTCATGCCCGCCACATGGAAATCTCACGGGATAGACGCAAACGGGGACGGGGTGGCCAACCCGTTCGACCCTATCGATGCTATCGCCAGCCAAGGCCAGTTCATGTGCAAGCTAGTAGACACCGTGAAAGCCTACGTCGCGAGCGGGCAAGCAACAGGAAACGTGGTTGATCTTGCCCTGGCCGCATACAACGCGGGACCGGGAGCCGTCCAACAATACCGGGGCATACCCCCCTACTCTGAAACCCAAAACTACGTAACCAAAATCAAACAGCTGGCCAAAAAATACACTCAAAAAAGTGCTTCAGCCTCGTCCGTAGTGGCCACTGCCCAAAAATATCTTGGCACCCCCTACAAGTGGGGAGGCACCAGCGCGGATGGACTGGACTGTTCGGGCCTCATCGTGCGCGTCTACACCGACCTCGGCAAACCCCTCAACGCGCGCACCGCCCACGACATCATCACCCGAGCAGGCACACCCATAGACCAATCAGCCCTACAACCAGGCGACCTGATCGGCTTCGCCACTCCGGGCAGCGGCCACTACCACCACATCGGCATCTACGCAGGCAAAGACCCCAGTGGCAAGCGGCTCATGATCCACGCCCCCGACGTGGGCGGACACGTCGAACAAATACCCCTCGACACCCCCTACTGGCTCAGCTTGCACTGGCAAGCCGTCCGCATCTAACCAACCAAACAACCATTGAGGAGTCCAACAGTGAGCTACATAGTACGAGCTGGAAACCTAGCAGGCCCCGTCAAACTCACCCAAAACACTGACGGCACCCACCACGGGCGCGTAACCGTGATCGTAAACGACCGGGCTAAAGACCCAGAAACCGGCACATGGGAGGACACGGCCACAACCGCCTACTACCTGAGAGTCCAAGGCCAAACCGCCGTGAAACTCAAAGACTTCCAAGAGTTAAACGGCAACGCCGCCATCATCTTTAGTGGCACCTACCACGCGCGCACCTACACCAGTCAAGACGGGCAAGAGCGCGTAGCCCACGACGTGTGGGTAGACCACATCGGAGCAGACATTGCCCTCCAAGAACTACACATCAGCACCCACAACTCCACAAACAACTAACCAAGGGGAACACCCATGACCCGCACACTCGACCGGGCGCACCCATGCGAGACACGCAAGACAAGAAAGCGGAAGCGCGACTGCTACTGCCACACCTGCCGAAAATGCTTCTCTT
>NZ_JBHNPV010000009.1:0-1860 GCF_059082735.1 Actinotignum sp. usb-actsch-rep-73
ACCGAGACGGTCGGCGATCGAGTCCTGCGTCATGTTCTCGTAGTAATAGAGCTGCGCCGCGCGGAGCACAGCCATTTCCCGATCGTCGTCCATCACGTCGGATCCGTACCTCTCTTCAGCCGGTCACTCCCCGGTGAGGGCGCGGTCGCGCAACCTCTTAAGGGAGTACATCCTGTTGTCGCCGCGGCCGAAGGAGTCGTAGAGGTCCCTGTACACGGCGTAGAGCTCATCGTATACGGCAGCGGCCTCCTCGTTCGGCTCGTAGGCCGTCTCGGACACTCCGCCCATCGCCTCGGCAGCGGTCGGCACATCCTCGTAGAGCCCCGCGGCGACGGAGGCGAAGATCGCGGAGCCGTGCGCGCCGGCCTGCAGGGTACGCGCGGTCTTGAGCGGGCGGCGTGTGACGTCGGCGTACATCTGCATGAGGAATGCGTCCTTCAGCAGGCCGCCGGCGACGCGCACCTCGTTCACGGGCACGCCGTGCTCCTCGAAGTTCTCGATGATCATGCGTGCGCCGAAGGCCGTCGACTCGAGGTGGGCGCGGTACATGTCCTCGGTACTCGTCCGGAGAGTCTGCCCGATCATCAGGCCGGTGAGATTCGAGTCGACGAGGATCGATCGGTTGCCGTTCCACCAGTCGAGAGCGACGAGGCCGTGCGCGCCGACCTTCTGCTCAGCCGCCTTGTTGCCGAGGACGCGGTGGATCGACACGCCCTGGCGCTCGGCCTCGTCGAAGTAGGACTGCGGGACGCAGTGGTCGATGAACCAGGCGAAGATGTCGCCGACTGCGGACTGTCCGGCCTCATAGGCCCAGTAGCCCTCGCAGACGCCGCCGTCGACGACACCGAAGACGCCAGGGACCTCCTCGAGGGTCGCGGACGGGAGGATCCAGCACGTCGACGTCCCGAGGATGCCGGTGAGCTGGCCCGGGAGCACCGCCCCGACGGAGACGCACTGGACGTGCGCGTCGATGTTGCCGGCGGCGACCGCGATTCCCGCGGGCAGGCCGAAGGCCTGCGCGTACTCCTCGGTGAGGCCCGCGACCTTCGAGCCGAGCGGGACGATCGGGTGGCTCATCTTCTGGGCGAAGACGTCGCCGAAACCGGGGGCGAGGGCCTCGAGGAACTCGGGGTCGGGGTACTTCCCGTCCTGGTACATGCGCTTGTAGCCGGAGTCGCCGGCTGCGTAGACGAGGGTGCCGCTGAGCTCCCAGGTGAGCCAGTCGACGATGTCGAGGACCTCGGCGGTCGCCCGGTAGAGCGCAGGCGCCTTCTCGAACATCTCGAGGGTCTTCGGGAGGAGCATCTCGGCGGAGAGGACGCCGCCGTAGCGGGAGAGCCACTCCTCGCCGCGCTCCTTCGCGAGCGCGACGATGCGCTCGGACTGCTCCTGGGCGCCGTGGTGCTTCCACAACTTGAGGTAGGCCTGCGGCTCGTCGACGAACTCGGGGTACTCGCACATCGGCTTCCCGTCGGCGTCGGTGACGACGACGGTGGCGGAGGTGCAATCGAGGCCGATGCCGACGACCCGGGAGGGGTCGACGCCGGATGCGAGGATCGCTGCGGGAACGACCTCGCGCATCGCCGCGATGTAGTCGGCCGGCACCTGGAGCGCGAAGTCGGGGGGCAGGGGCGCTCCCCCGCCAACCGCGAGGGTCCTGTCCATGATGGGGGTCGCGTATTCGCTGACGGCGTCGGCGAGCACTTCGCCGTCGCTCGTGCGGACGACCGCGGCGCGCACGGAGAGCGTGCCGAAATCGAGGCCGATGGTGTACGTGATGTCGAGGTCTTCCTTGATCATGCTCTTCGCCTTCTCATGAGTCGAACGGGCCCGCCCCGTCGGGGCGGGCGGCGCGAGGGC
>NZ_JBHNPV010000010.1:0-1767 GCF_059082735.1 Actinotignum sp. usb-actsch-rep-73
ACCGCACCAAACCGCCTCCCCCGCGCCGACATCGGCGTTTACGGACTCGGCGTCATGGGGACGAGCCTCGCCCGCAACCTGGCCCATCACGGCCACGAGGTCGCCCTCTTCAACTACACGCCCGATCTCACGGAGCGCTTCGTCAACGACTACTCCCACGAGGGGCTCTTCCGTCCCGCTCGGGACATCGAAGGCTTCACTGCCTCCCTCAAGACCCCGAGGGTCGTTCTCGTGATGGTCCCCGCCGGCGCCGCGACGGAATCCGTCGTCAACCAGCTCAGATCCGTCCTCTCCCCCGGCGACATCATCATTGACGGGGGCAACGCCTTCTATCCCGACACGATCCGCCGCGAGAAAGCTTTACGGACTGAAGGGATCCACTTCGTCGGGATGGGGGTGTCCGGAGGGGAGGAGGGCGCCCTGGAGGGGCCTTCGCTCATGCCCGGAGGAGCCGACGAGTCCTACACGCGGATCGGCCCCCTCCTCGAAGACATCGCCGCCCAAGTCGACGGCCGCCCCTGCTGCGCCCACGTCGGCCCCGACGGAGCCGGGCACTTCGTCAAGATGGTGCACAACGGCATCGAATACGCCGACATGCAGGTGATCGCCGAGGCATACGATCTCCTCCGTCGTATCGGAGGCCTCAGCATCGATGAGATCGCCGAAGTCTTCCGAAGCTGGAGGCGTACCGAACTCGACTCCTACCTCATCGACATCACCGCCGAGGTCTTGGATCAGGTCGATTCGAGGACCGGCCGGCCCCTCATCGACGTCATCGTCGATCAAGCCGGTCAGAAGGGCACCGGCGTCTGGTCCTCGCAAACCGCGCTCGACCACGGCGTCCCGGTGCCAGCGATCGCCGAAGCGACCTTCGCCCGCTCCGCCTCCTCGGCGATCGCCCAGCGCACCGCCCTTCGCAATGCGGACATCACCCCGGGAACCGCCGAACGGACTCCCGCCAGCCGTGCGGCCTTTGTCGAATCCGTGCGCATGGCCCTGTACGGCGCCAAGATCGCCGCCTACGCTCAGGGCTTCCATGAGATCGCAACGGCCTCCGAACTCAACGGCTGGAACATCAACCTCGCACAGATCGCGAGGATCTGGCGGGGAGGCTGCATCATTCGCGCCCACTTCCTCGACGACATCGCCTCCGCATACGAGGACGAACCCGCCTTGCCCTCTCTGCTCACCGCTCCCGCATTCGCCTCGGCGCTTGAGAAGGCACTCCCCGCATGGCGCAGGCTCGCCGCCGACGCGATTCTCGCGGGCGTGCCCGCCCCCGTGTTCGCCTCAGGTCTGGCCTACATCGATTCGTTGAGGTCCGAGCGCCTTCCGGCTGCCCTCATTCAGGGGCAGCGCGATTTCTTCGGCGCGCACGGCTACCGGCGCATCGACGACCCCGGCACGACCCACCACGTCCTGTGGGCTGAAGAAAGGCGCCCCGAAGTCCGTCAAAAGTGACCCCCTCGGCGCCCGGGCGGGGCGCTCCCCTTATTCGAACGGAACGCTCCGCCCTCGCACCACCTGTGCGAGGTGCGCGCAGGGGACATCGACGACCTCCTGCACCGCGTGAAGGAACTCGGCGTGGGCAAGACGCGCCTCGTCCTCGTCCTCAGCGGTGAAGCGCAAGGTGACGCGCGCCTGTCCGGCCTCGATCCCGATGTCGAAGGATTCCAGACGCCGCACCCGCCGCGCCGCGGTCTCGACTTCCTGCGGAGCGCGGCCGGGATGGAGCGTCGAGACCGTGAGGCTCGTCCGGAAAGAGGG
>NZ_JBHNPV010000011.1:0-2503 GCF_059082735.1 Actinotignum sp. usb-actsch-rep-73
ACGAGCGGCAATGGCAAACGCTGCGGGGTTTCGTTGGTGGCGTATCCGTAGACGGTGCCTTGATCGCCAGCGCCCTGCAACGCAAACTCACTCGTGTCTCCGAAGCGAGCCTCCAAGGACTTGGAAACTCCTGCGTTGATGTCTGGGGATTGGCGGCGTGTCCAGACGAAAACGAGGAACTTCCACGGCACATAACCCGCCTTCACCAGCGCGTAACGCACCGACTCACGAATACGCGGACGAACCTTCGAAGTGATCTCGCCAGTCACAATGATCCTGCGGCCAGATGCCATCACTTCTACTGCAACGCGGGCAGCAGGATCCTCGTAGAGGATATCGTCAAGGATCGTGTCAGCGATCAAATCACAGAGCTTATCGGGATGGCCGATACACACGGCCTCAGCAGTCTTCGTAACAGACATACACACTCACTTTCCAAAGAATCGGGACATAGAAAAGTGCCCACCCATCTCGGGCAGGCACACGAGAATCAAAGGGGTGTTAGGAGCGGGCTTGCAGCAGGCGCTCCATCACGTCATCACCCGGCGCCGAACCTGAGTAGTCGCTGGTGCAGGTGGCGCGCACTATCTCGTAAATCTCGTACCAGTACACGTTCGCTTGCTTCCCGAAAGACTGGGACATAGCAACGAAAGGGGATGCGATCGCAGCCCCTGTGGTTGGGTGTTTGCCGAGCAAGCCGAACTTGGAGATCGCCTGTTCACACTGCACATAACGCGCGAACGCCTGCGCATAGGATTCGATCAAGCGCGGTGCGACGAACTGGGAACAGCCACGTTGATCGAGCCATTGCCATGTTTCTCGGTAGACGAGGTCAGCGCCGAGGGGTTTACCATCACGCTGAATCTCCGACAGATACTCGGCAGGCTCCGGCATCACCTCACCAGCAAGCACCGCACCATCCCCGATATCTGAGCCTTCAAAGTCAAACGGCTCACCCAGCGGATCATCAAGCCGCGTGGCTGGGCGGCCAGCTGCGAGCTTCGCATTCAGCGGATCGGGTTTCGCACCTGCCCGCACACGGCGGCCACCCCGGTTCGTTCCGTCTTTCGCCATAGGTTTTCATCTGCTTTCCTGCTGTGAGACAATTAGTGGCGTGCCGAGACCGAAGACGAAAACTGAACTATTGGATGCCGCCGAGGCGCAGTATGCGAAACTGGACAGCCTCATTGAGGGCATGAGTTCCGACGATCAGCATACGAATTTTGATCCCAGCATCACTCAAATCGGTAAAGAAGCCCACTGGGCGCGGGACAAAAACCTGCGCGACGTCCTTGCCCACCTGCACGAGTGGCAGCGCATGTTGCTTGGCTTCGTCGACGCCAACCGCCAGGGTCAGCCTCGACCGTTTCTTCCGTTTCCTCACACGTGGCGAACCACGCCAACGCTCAACCAAGAGATTTGGACTCAATATCAGGGCACTGAGCTTGAGGCTATCCGCGAGAACCTCGCTGACAGCCACACCGCAGTAGTGGCTCTCATCGGCGAGTTCACCAACGAGGAGTTATTCACCAAGGCGCATTTCCCGTGGACGGGCACAACCTCGCTCGGCTCCTACTGCGTGTCAGCCACATCAAGCCACTACGAATGGGCAATCAAAAAGCTCCGTGCATTCACCAGAAAGCCGCCAGAACAACCCCATAACCAAGCCGCCCCCCAGTAGCTTCTTACCACGCTGTACACCACAGACAGATACTCGGGAGCCTCTGGTATAGGCGCTCCCGTGCGCCTTTTCGTGACTGTCGGGTTCAACGCACCAGGCCTCGTGCCTGCATTCACGCAACATCCGCCCGATCAGCGCTATCCTTAGCAATGCAGGGAAACCCTTCTTGTAGAATGAGAACTTATTGGGGCATACAACTCCTGATGCCGTTGCCGTATCAAAATGTGTAGCGAAAAGTTGAAGGGACTGGTCATCAAAAAAATATCTGTGTTTCTTGTATCCGCTCTGGCATATTTTGTCGGCGCGTGGCTTTTCGCCGCCATCTTTCTACGGTGCAAGGATCAGGATCAGAGATTTTTTGTGGTCTTCTTATTGATGCCACTCATGTATGTGTGTTTCACGATTCTTCTTCTGCTTTTTAATAAGCATTTCATCGGTATTCAATCTGCCCGCGCGTTGCAACTTTCAGCAGGAGCCTTTATCGGACTCTCAGCTTTTCTCTTTTCACTCGATGGTGTCGGCTCGTTAGTTCATAGTGATTCTTTTTCTCAACTGCTGAGCCAGTTTTCCGTTCCCGCCATCGGCGCTCTTGTTGCTGGTGGTGTAGCGCTTGGGTTTAGCGTTTTTACCCAAGCGCCACACCAAGGAAAAGACCAAATCAATTATCGGTAGATGAATTCAGCTAGCTTTCGGCAAGCTGTCAAACGAATCTCTTCCTTGACGTATCCAGCCAGGAACCATCCTAAAACGGCGCTATCCAAGTCGGCATATTCACTTATTTTCTGATATGCCTCAGTGGAATTATTCGCCCCCAAGCTCCAG
>NZ_JBHNPV010000012.1:0-1762 GCF_059082735.1 Actinotignum sp. usb-actsch-rep-73
ACTAAAGAATCATCGATAGTTTTCACTATTCCCCAACAACCAATCGGAAGCGAAGTCGTGACATCACCAGTTGTTTCATCCCAGCCACGCCGTAAATCCCGATCGCTCATCATTTCGATCGCACTCATCATCATTGCAGCATTCGTCCTTGCCGTCAGCATTTGGACAACTAGTGGAAACAAGCAAGCAGATTCGGCAGCATCAGCGCAATCGTCAGACTCGACGCACACTCAATCTGCCCAATCTGCATCAGCGACGCCAGGAGCCTCGTCCGCTGCCGCGGCGGCCGCCGACGTTGACCCGAACGTCGCAGCACCCAGTGAGAAGAACGCAGAGCTCCTTGCAATCATTCGATCCGCACCCAAGCGCGACGCCAACGACAATCAGGCCAAAGGCGCTCTGGGCGCTCCGGTTGTCCTCACACTCTTCTCTGACTTCTCCTGCCCCTACTGCACGCTGTTTGCTAAAAAAATCGAACCCCAACTTGCCGATCTGATCGAAGACGGAACTCTTCGCATCGAATGGCGCGACCTGGCACAGATCACCCCCACGTCCCCCTTAGCAGCTCAAGCGGGACGTGCGGCAGCCGATCAGGGCAAGTTCTGGGAATTCCACGACCTGCTGTATCAGGCAACCAACGAACACGAACACCCGGAATACACCGAGGAATCTCTCGTCGCATTCGCTGAACAAGCTGGCGTTTCAGACATCGACACCTTCCGCGCCACGATGAATGCGGCCGAAACCGTTCAGGCTGTCGCCAACGCGAAGAAGGAAGCCTACTCCATCGGCATCACCGGCACACCTTTCATGTTCATTGGGGACACCTACATTTCGGGCTACCGCGATTACGAGTATGTGCGCACAACGATTGAACTTCAGGCGGAGGCCGCCCGTTCATGACTTTGACCCCATTGGCTGCCCTGCTCGGTGGCGTATTGACGGTCTTCGCCCCCTGTTCGGTGATGATCCTGCCAGCATTCTTCGCATACGCATTCCAGTCGCGTTCTGCACTGCTACTGCGCACCGGAATCTTCTGGCTGGGTTTGCTGACTTCTCTTCTGCCTTTGGGCGTACTTGTCGGCGCGGCGGGATCAGCTCTGCGCGATCACCTGGATCTGATCACACGCATCTGCGCCTTCATCATCATCATTCTTGGCATCGTTGAGATTATCGCTCTTGAAATCCCCACGCCCCATCGCAAGGCGTCGGCGGGAGTACGCAAAGAACGTGATCGCACTCATCCTCTGTCGATCTACCTTTTGGGGCTCACCTATGGCTTTGCCGGTATCGGTTGCGCTGGGCCAATCCTAGGGGCCGTTTTGGTGGCCGCAGGTATCGGAGCTTCGCCGGCAACAGGCGCTGCTCTGATGGCTCTGTACGCCACTGGCATGGTTGTTCCTCTGGCAGTGCTCGCATTGGCGTGGCAGTCTACGAATTTGTCCTCAAGCACCTGGTTGCGTCCCCGCCCCCTTCGACTATTCGGTCGCGATACAACGTGGACGAACGTCGTCTCAGGCATCGTTTTGGTTGCGCTGGGCGCGGCGCTTCTGGTCGCTGGCATCGCGAATCCACTTGGGGGATTGATTTCAGCAACGACCTTGGCTTCGTGGGAACAGTCTCTGATGCGGTTCGGTTCGACGATTCCTACGTGGGCAATGATCACAGTTGTTGTCTTGGTGATTGCCGCCGCGTGGTTCGCGTGGCCTCGTCGGACAAAGGAGACGGAAACAAACGCCGCGTAGTTCTTTGCTGTTCTCGA
>NZ_JBHNPV010000013.1:0-40786 GCF_059082735.1 Actinotignum sp. usb-actsch-rep-73
ACTACGGTGTCTTTAGTGACCGTAATCTCGGTAGCCACAGCTACCTCTTTGCCGTCAATTTCCCAGTAATTGAACTCTTGGTTCTCAGGGGCTTTGAATTTATTATCCAAAATCTTGTACTTTGAGCCCTTGTTGAGCTTCTTGCCATCCATTTTACCGGTGCCGTCGTTACCGTTGTAGCTAACAGTGGCAGTTTCGAGCTCCTTGGTTGCCGGATCTGAATCGAGCTTATTGGTGTCACCCTCGAGACCGCCTTTATCTTTTGCGGTTGCCGTGACAGTTCCACCAACTTCGATGTCTTCAACTTTCAGAGTAATCACACCGGTGTTCGCATCAACCGTGGCATTATTATCGGCTGTCCAAGTCGTCTTACCGGAAGTTTCGTCTACAGTTCGCGTTGCGGTGACGGTTTTCTCTGCTCCGGAAGCATCCTTATAGGTGACGGTGTAGGACAGCAAGTCAGTATCTTCACCCAGCTTTTCATAGGCAGGCGGGGTAATGGTTACTCCACCCTTATCCGTATCTACCGTAATCGCAGGAGATTTAGGTGCGATATTTTTCAGCAGATCCTTGGCTGGGATTGTTCCTTTTGGTTCAGCTCCGTCTTTTACCTTGACTGAACCATCTGCATTTTTTACAGGTACCGGATTCCAATTACTATCATAAGTAACTTCCGCATCATTACCGCTAAATATCTTAACGTTTCCGTTGTCATCAAATTGTATAACTGCCGGAACCCCATCCCAGTCCCCAATTCCATTGGGGAGCTTAGATACGCCATTTACCGTATTGGCATCTCGAATAGCTTTATCAATGGCTTTTTTATCGTCATCTGTTAATTTGCGAGGATCTCTCACAGCAACTTTGTCGGGGGTTGTTATTACCGGCTCAGACTTCGCGCAAGAACGGAATTTATGTGGCTCTTTGACAAGGATACCGAACTCTTTTTCAAGTTTTAAATCGTTATCCTTGATTGGGAAAGTAACTTTTTTGCCGTCAATGGATACTGCTTGAGACATCTCTTGTGAGTTAGATTTGTCAATTTTACAGGTTCCATTTCCGTCAAAATTCTTGTCCTCCCCATCGGTAAAGTTGTTGACAAAATAAAATTTCGTACCTGCGACAACTTCTTTATCAAGTGTAACGATAATCTGTCCGTCTGTTACCTGGACTTTTTGTATTGTCGGAGCGGCAGATGTTTCCGTTACCTGTTTGATTTTTAGGCCCGTAGCTTCAATTTTTCCGGAGGTTGATCCATCGGTATAGGTCACTTCATAGTAGGCATGATCCGTGTAATCGATAGAGAATTTAACACTCTTAAAGTCTTGCTTAATGTCCGGATTGGCACCCTTCAGCATTTCAAGAGCTTCTGCTTGCTCATCTTTATTTACAAGATTGGCGTCAGGGTGTTCTATCCAGATTTCGCCGGTGGGCATTTTAAGAGTAACTGTAGATGCCTTAGATGGTTGCGCATTTTTAGTTACTTCCGGTGATTTGTCTTCACCTATTTGTTGGTAGACAGTAACCGTATCGCCTTTTGCAACTTTAACGCCCCCAGGTAGATCCACCTTCCAGGTTGTTCCACTTGTAGGTGTAACAGAAAGATTGGCTTTTTCAGTGCCATCTTCACCTTTTAATGTTACATGAACTGTTGCTATTACAAGCTTTTTATTAACTCTATCTTTTGCTAAATTGCCTCCAGAAATCGTCGTGGCATCATAAAATACAGGGTCAACGGTCGGTGTTTTTACAGCTGCACCAACGGGTTGCCCAATAATTTCCGGCCCAATCTCCAGGCCATCGCCTGCCTGGGTATCAGTTTCAACTTCTGGAGTGCTTACTGGTGCCGGGCTGACGCTTTGTTCGTCAGCTTGGGAGCTCATCTGCAGATCCTCGGCTTGAGCCAAGGACGGGGTCGATAGCGTGAAACCCAAAGCGCAGGCCAAGGTTACGATCAGAAATTTTCTAAAAACGTGAGCTGGTTTAAGCAACGCTCTGCCGGCAAGCGCTATAAAAGAACCGGGCACGCCCTTGAGGTTAAGCATTAGAACTTCCTGTCCAGTGTCGCTAGTTGAATCTACTCCCTAACGTACCACTACTTTATCCACACGACCAGCCCGTTGAGCTCAGATAGGCGGTTACACCCACAGGAATATAGGCAAAAATATAGTAAATTAGCTAGAATTCCATTACACATATTGATAGCTATAGCAATCGCTATACGTAAGTAATTGTTTTTGGTAATCAAATCATTCATTAACGGTGATTTGAAATGAACGTCTACGAAAAAACGTGACACACTTTTACTGCTTAATTTAGAAGGTCTGGCTTCGGACAGTTACTCCACGATCGCTCTAGGTTATAGATCTATCCCGTGAAACCGCAAAGTTTTAGCGACTCGCACACTTTTGGCGGATGGACATATTTCTTGTAACTTACTTCTCGGAGCCTTCCAGCCTCCCGGCAATCTGACAAACTGTGCCGAGCCAGCGATAAGTCAAATACCTAACCAGGAAGACTTCCGAAACCCATAAAGCTACCCCCGACAGATGGTGATCCCGCGCGGTAGGTTTTCAGGTCGCCTACTCACTGCTCCTCCTGGCTCAGGAAAACTAGAACGTCGGTTTCGGTTCTAGTTTTGTTCTAGTTTTGTTCTAGTTTTGTTCTAGTTTTTATGGCCTAATTATGGCCATTTATGTCCCTTCCTATCTAGGGCACTTTTCCTAAAATCGGCGTAATTCCAACAAAAACCCCACCATTCCGAGGAATGGCGGGGCTATGGGTGGACTTCAGGGGGTATGTGTCGAACTCTGGCCCGTTGGCGATCACCTGCTGCTTGTTGCGATGGTGGCGTGACCAACGTTTCCCGTAGACAAAGTTTGGTCACGTATGATACGATCGCGTTAGCTTTCCAGCGACGACACGCGAGTCGTTGGAAAGGGGATCACCCCGAGAACTGGATCGGATACCATGACCTCCGTCTCCAGGGAGTAGCTCTCCGAAGGTGTAGCGACCGTAGATTTCTCCGCAGGTTTTATTTCAGAGGTTGGGTACCGGGTTAGCACTCGGGTAAAGCCATCAAGGCACGGCACGTTAGGCCGCCCAGATACAGCCGGGAACGCACCCCTCTCCGGACAGTTCAATCTGTCTGGAGTTTTTCATGTCTGACGCGATTTCCCCGCCTCGCCTGTACTCGCTGAAAGCCGTTTCTGAGGCTGGTTACGGTTCGATCACTACTTTGCGCCGCGCCATCCGCAATGGCGATCTTCGCGCCGTGTTTGTCGGTGGTCGGGTCAAGATTTCTGCCGATGCGCTCGACGAGTACGTCCGCGAGTCGTCTGCTCGCACTTCCCAGAGCGGAGGCGAGTGACATGACCGTACAAAAAAGCGAGGCCCCCAGTACTCAGGCAAGTACCGAGGGCCACAACAATGATTCACTTGCCCCCAATCGTACAGATGTTCGATCGCTAGAGCAAGTAGGTGAGACGCCGCTTCAGCCGTTGGATCTTCCCCCAGTGAACCAGATCATCGAGGGCGAGGTCATCCCCTTCTTTGAGCACGAGGATCAGTCAGTTATCCCCGCTGCTCAGGTGGAGAACATCCTGCTCAACAGGATCAATACGCGCTTTCGCAACGAGAACGTTGTACGCAAGCTAAAGGGCGCTCTCGCGTATCGCCCGATGAAGGCGCTCCCTCCGAACGTCATCGCGCGTTGCATCATGGAACGCGACCTGCCGCATCTCGGTCTGCTCGCGGACGTTGACCGGGGCGATAGCGAGGATGTTCGCGATACTGCCGCGCTTGTAAGCTACGCCGAGGATGGTCCTGACCAGGGACTTTATGTGAACGCTGGCCTGCTCGTGCGGAACGCTGCGCGTCAATACAACTCACAGCTCCTCAAGCGCGATCTTGAGGAGATCATGTTGTGGCTCAGGGACGAAGTTCCGCTTCTGTCGCCCTCGTCGAATGGCGACGTTGTGGCCCTGTCCAATGGCCTTTTTGATCTGCGGGACAAGACGCTGCGGCCTTTCACGCCTGAGGTCGTGCTCAGTTCGAAGTGCGAGGCTCGCTGGGACGCGAACGCGACCGTTGTACCCGTCATCGACGGCTGGGACGTTGATTCGTGGATTCGCGACATTGCCGACGAGGACGAGGAAGTGGAGCGCTTGCTCTGGCAGGTGATTGCGGCGCTTTTTCGCCCCGACCACTCGTTCGACAAGGCGATCTTCCTCGTCTCCGAGAGTGGCTCTAATGGCAAGGGAACCTTCCTCGAACTCCTGCGTAACCTCGTTGGACGGAACCGTGTTGCCACGGTTTCTCTCGCGGACTTTGACCGTCCGTTCATGCCGATTCAACTGGCATCGTCGTTCGCCGTGCTCTCGGACGAGAGCAGCGTCGGCGGGTATCTCCAGCGTGCGGAGAATCTGAAGAGCTGGATCTCGCACGACTGGGTGATGATGGATCGCAAAAACCGCGATTCCATCCAGGTGAAAGGGCGAGGGCTCTCGGTCTTCTGCCTGAACGAGCTGCCGTCGTCGAGGGACAAGACGGAATCGTTGTACCGGCGATTTCTTGCTGTCCCCTTCAAGCGTCGTTACGTGGATGGTGACAAGAACCCGCTCATCAAGAGCGATTACCTTAAGCGTCCCGAGGTTCTCGACTACGTGACGCACAAGGCGCTCTCTATGCCGTTGTTCGATGAGTTCGACGTGCCAGCGGCGAGTGCCGAGCTGCTCGACGACATCCGTGTCGATAACGATCCCGTGTCGCAGTTCGCGGAGGAACTATTGTCGGAGTTTTCGTGGGCGTTTTTGCCGTGGAAGCTCGTGCACGCTGTGTATTGCGAGTGGATGAAGCGCGATAACCCGTCGGGTCGGGCAACCTCAGCACGCGAGTTCACGAAGCGAATGGCGGGGTTCGTCGATGCGCATCCGGAGTGCGGCTGGATTGTTCCACGCGGAGCGGATGGAAAGCAAAAGGCCGTACGAACTGACCCGTTCACTCGACGTTTTGGCGACGATCGGCTGGTTAGTCGATATGACCTGTGGGAATGGAAACGGTCGAGTTTCTCGAACGTCATCCCACATGTTTCACGGGGTCTTCTGCGTGTGTCGTCTGTGAGCAATGCCGACGACGACAACCCGCCCGCAACACCTACGCCCCAGCAACAGGGCATCTTGACACCCGAGTCGGAAGCCCGAGTTCTCGCCGCGCAATCCGCATAGCACAACCAACCAAATGAAAGGAACACAACCATGTCGCATGTTGACGATCTCATCAAGGAGAAGCAGAGGAAGCACGCCGCCGAGATCAAGGCTCTGCGTGAGCAGGCTGCCAGAGAGGAGCAGGAACTCCTCGTCCGCGTCGCTCGTCTCGTCGAGCAGCACGAGCCTGAGCGCTTCGCGCAGTACCGCGACCATGCTGCCTCGCTCATTGAGCAGGAGCGTGTTGCTCGCGCTGAGCGTGCGAAGGCGGCTCGCGCTCGTCGGAAGGCGGAGCATAACGCTGCGTATGACGGCGGAGGTGAGGTCTGATGAGTGGGTACGTCATCCGACCGACACGCATCGCCGCGCAGGGCACTGCACCTCGCGTCTCTGCTCGTGCGAACAGCTCCGAGCAGAGCGCGAGCGTGCGTCCCGTGCGTCCCTCGGTCCCCACTTCTGCTGCCGTGCAGCAGGTGGGGGCCGATCCCCTCGCCCGCAGGTCGCGAAGCGACCGAGGACGAGGCCAGCGGTCGATTGGAGGCGAGGAGCGGAGCGAGTCGTCCGACAATCGGCCTGCTGGCACTGTCGTTACAACACCTCAAACGGACCTGAAGGTACCGGGTGTTGTGACGAATGCACCGGCCCTTCCTCCAGTGGAGGAAACACAGGGGGCCGGGGCGCGGGTGAGGCTCGATGCACATCTTGATGTGCGCGTCACCCGTGACGAGCTCGCCGCCGTCAAGCGGCGCGCGACAGTGATCGGCGTCAAGCCGAGCACGTGGGCGAGGGCTGTGCTGCGTGACGCGCTGGACAGTCGTCGCCACGAGGAGGAGGCACTCGTTGCGCAAGCAACGATGCCGAGGCCGTCGCCCGAGTTCGTGAGGGCCGTCGAGCAGCTCCGCAAGGTCGGTGTGAACCTGAATCAGGTCGCGCGAGCGGGTACGGCGGTTGACGACGACCTTCTGCGTGAGGTCCTCGCTGCTGTCGTTGACGTGCGCGCGCAGCTCGGAGACGAGGTGAGTCTATGAGCACAGTGAACGTACAGCCGACGACGAGTGCACGAGCGGCGGTCGAGTACGCGTTGCTCGGCACAGGTGCGCGTCGTGCGGAGCACCTCAAGGACGGCACGACACGTGCTGCTCGCTTCACATGCTCGATGGACTCACCCGAGGCGATCATCGCGCGTGCAGAGCAAGTGAGCACTGCGTTCGGTCGCAGGAACCAGATGTACACGTACACACAGAATTTCTCGCCGGAGGAGTTCGACGTGAAAAACCCGGAGCACATCCAGCGTGTGCATGACCTCGGTGTAAAGCTCGCTCGCAGGATGAACAGCGCCGACTTCCTCGTGGTCACTCACATCGACAGTGCCGGTGGGCACTTGCACAACCACATCTACGCGGTGAACCACGACAACCTCACCGGCAAGTCACTCTCGCGGTGTCGGTCATGGTCGCGGGGACTACGGCAAGTGAACGACGAGCTGATGAGGGACGAAGGGTGTCAGGTGCTCCCCGACCCCCAGCAGCCAAAGCCCGACTGGGATCTGCGTCGCGGTGGGTTCGCAGAGGGTGGCTTTGAGCAGGTGCTCGGCGACAAGGTGATGGAGTCCCTCCTCGATCCGCGATCGGTTGATCGTGAGGCGTTCGAAGCAGTGCTCGCGGAGCACGAGGTCCGTCTCCGTGTGACTGATCGCGATGGATGGACGTATTCGATGCGGCGTTTGGACAACGGGAAGTGGGGACGGCGCAAGGCGTCGTCGCTCTGCGAGGAGTTCCAGAGCGCGAAGGTCGAGGAGGTCTTCGCGTTCCATCAGCAACACAACCAGAAGGGAGAGCACGATGAGCGCGATCGACAAGCTCAAGGAGCAGCAGACCTCGGACACGTCGCAAGCCTTGACGTTGAGGCTCGACGCCGTGGAGGAGCAGACGAGAGAGCTGACGAAAGCCGTGAACGCCGTGAGCGGGTTCCTCAGGGCGATGGACGAGGCTCAAACAGCAGCACTCAAGCGCGTGGAAAGGTTGACCTCGCAGCAGCACGAGCAGCCCTCGCAGACGCAGCTCGACGACGAGACGAAGAGCAGGCTCGCCGAGATCGAGAAGACGATCGCCGTCGTCGCGAAGCAGCTGAGCGCGAGCGGGCTCGTGAAGTTGAGCGACGGAAGCGAAGTGAAGCAATCAGATCTCGACTCGTTCTCGATGATGAAGAGTCTTCAGTCGCAGCTCCAGTCGATGACTTCGAGCTTGAATGACCTCACGAAGGTCGTCGGCAACGGCAGGACTGTGCGTGTTGACGTTGACCGGATCAACGACCACGCCGTGCGTGTGCTCGACCAGCGGCTCGCGCAGGCCGTTGAGCTGCCAGTGAAGCGCATTGAGAGCACTCTCGAAGGGTTCGAGGAGCGCGTGTCCGCCCTGGGCGCAGAGAAGGTATCGGAGGCCGCTCAAAAGCTCGATAGCACGCTTGCTAAGGCCGAGGGCGTGGTGGGGGCGGTAGAGCGCTCAGAACGCCGTCTACAAGCCCTAGAAGGGCGGCAAACATGGACAGCCCTCGGGCGGCTCTGTCTCGCCCTGGTGCCGCTGGCAGCGGTGCTCCTCGTGATCGGCGGGCTCACGATGGGAACGTTCTACGCCCTGGGCTTCGGGCCATTGCTCGGCTGGGCGTGGGCGTCTTTCACTGAGGCGAGCACATGGTGGGCGAAGACACTGATCGCGGTAGCGACGCTCGGCGGGGTCGCTGGCTTCACCTGGGTCGTGTGGAAGGTCGCCGGGCGGCTCCGTGATGAGTTCGGGTCATGGTGAAGGGAGGTGATGAACATGGCGATCAAGCGGATACCGTCTGGTCTCAAGACCGGCAAGCCCCGCATCGAGGTTGACCACTCGCGGTCGATCAGCAAGAACGCTGAGCGGCTCGATGGGAAGGTGCGTGAAGGTGAGAGCGTCGCGGACTACCAGCGGCGCGTCCTCGGTCAGATCGAGGGTCTGGACTGGGGCTCAAGGGGCGACGATGAGCCTGAGATCTGATGTCGAGAGGGAATATCCCCGGCCACCGATGAGGTGGTCGGGGATTCTTTCTGTCTCTGTGCGGGCAAAGGTGGGTACAAAAGGGGTCTTTCTCTGGTCACCATTGACCCGAGAGGAGGGTGTGGGCAATGGTGGTCGATAGAAGGGCCAATGATGACCGCTCGCTGAGCTGTGGGATAGCAGGGCGTTTTCGTGACCATTTATCGGCCATTGAAAGACCACGGTGAAGCCTGGTCAATGATGGGCCAGTTTGGGGTGTTTCTGTGGTCAGGAAAGAGCCAGCGGGGCTAGTGACGGACCATCGCGTCGAACTGGTCATCGGGCAAGGCTTTAATGTAGGCGATTCTCGCCTTGATGGCGGCTTCGAGGTTGGCCATCGAGAGCGCCGGAGAGGGTTCTTCGTACTGGCCACTGTTGGCTTCGGCGGTGAGAAGAGCTACTGCGTCGTAGTTCCCCTCGGCGATCATGCGCTCGAAGAAGATTCGATAGCGCCCGATGTAGGACTCGCCCGTGAAGATCGGGTCTGCTGGGAATGGCATGTTGCTTGGCACTCGGACGGGGCTGGTTGATCCTGGAGCGCGTTCGACGAGCATGAGGAAGCCGAACCACGGCTTGAGCGTGCCGAATAGGCCGCGCTCGACGGCCATCTGAGAGTCTGCTGCAAGTCCGAGGGCTTCTTCGGTTCGGTTGTTGAAGTTGTTGCCGAATGAGGGGCCACGCTGGGACTTGAACTCCATCGCGGCGATGAGAGCGCCTCGGTAGAGGACGACGAGATCCCAGTTTTTCGAGGGGCGGAAGTAGGTCGGCAGGTCGTTATGGCCTGTGGTGCGCACTTCGAGGTCGATGTCGGGGTCGCTCTTCCACAGGTCAGCGACAACGGCTTGCATGAGGTCCATCTGCTTGCCGCCTGTGACGGCGGCACGGTTGCCGGTGTCCTTGATGCCGGAGACGGCTCCTTGGTTTGCTTGCTGGGTGGTGAGGTGGTTCCAGTAGCCAGCGACGGCTTGTTGCCAGATGGATGGATCGAGTGGATCAGACATGGTGCCCCTTTGTACCTAGAGAAGTTGTTCAACGGTGCCACGAGGAAGCCCGTAGGCATCCTCAGCGGCCACGTTGGCTGCTACGCGGTCCTGTGCCCTGAAGGCTGTCCTGAGGCGTTCTGACACGTCCTCAGTGAGTTCGTCGGGGCGGGGAACGGCGATCTTGCGCAGGTATTGCGCTTGGAATCTCAAGGTACCGCCGCGCATCTTCACCCCGTAGGCGGTCACGAACGCCTCAGCGATGCTCGACAGGAGCAGTCCACCTAAGACCTCAAGATCCCAGGTGTCCGAGACGATGTAGTACAGGTTGTGGTGTGGGTACAGACCACCGGGCTCGAAGACCGGCGTAATCTGCGCTTTCATGTCCTGGAGCAGGAGTTTGGGGCGCTCGGCAAGGCCCGGATACACCTTGTCGATGGTGCGGTGCCACTTGTCGGGGTTCTTCTTGGCGACGTAGCGCTGCCGAATGGCTGGTCTTTGCTCGAGCGTGTGAGCGAAGCGGGGGTAGTGAGCGAGGTCGATGAGGTTGCCGTGCTCGTCCCACGGGTTGAGGAGCTGCATCGAGGGGGGCTTGACTACACCTTGGCGGATGTCGTCGGCCATCACGAGGGGCAAGAGCCGGTCGGGTTCCACGTCTGCGAGTGTGTTCATACCGACGAGGTACGCCTTGTCGTTGCCGGTGGCGACTCCGATGGAGATACGGGTGCTTCCGTCTGCCTCAAGCGTTGGGAAGTGCTCTTGAAGGCGCTCGAGCAGTTTGATGGTGCCCGGTGAGCCCGCTGGCCAGAAGTCGTCGGTCTCGAACCAACTGGGAAGACGCACACCCTCCCAACCGGCTCCGTGTCCGGTCTCCTCGTGCCCTTGAACGAATGAGCGCGCCTCGTGTGCCGAAGAGTCGTCAAAGGTCTCAGTCGTGTCGATAAAGGTTGCCTCACGCTGTGGTGCGTTGGCGATCACCGTGATTGCCGGGTAGGCGGACACTTCTGCCTCGAAGGCATCAACGTCGTGCATCTGCCACACCGTCTCTACGGCGTATCTCTGATAGACGAGACGACGGAGGGCTTTGCCGTAGGAGTTGTGCATCCAGCGGTCTGCACAGATGTAGCTAAGTCGTCCTTCGGGGCGAAGGAGAGCGAGTCCGCGCTCGTAGAACCCGACATAGATGTCTGCTCGTCCTCGCATTGTCGTCCAACGTGTGCGATACGCCGCTTCTACCTCGTTGTCGAGGTCTTCGGTGCGGATGTACGGCGGGTTGCCGACTACGAAGTCGGCATCGCTGGGAACCTCGTCAAGCAGGAAGTCTCCCTCGTGAAGCCAGTTCATCGTCAACGTCTCGGCGTGATTCGCACTGAAGCCGTGCTCGCGCAGCATGGAGGCGACTGTGGAGCGGCAGGTGGCGACATGGACGGCTTGTAGGTCCATGCCGAAGAGGCAGTCGCGCAGATCATCTGCGGTGGCCTCGTGACGCTGCGCCGAGGCGAGGAGACGCTCAACGACGGGCACGATGAAGGCTCCTGAGCCAATGGAGGGCTCGATCAGCCGCGTGCGCGCGAGATCCTTATCGGGGGTGTATCCCACGAGATCAAGCATTGTTTCGACCACCCAGCGACGGGTGAACACTTCGCCGTATTCGATGTTGTCCATAACCTCAGTGCTCACTGTAAACACCACGTCCTGCAAGTGCGTCTGCCAGTGTCCAGCGTGAGACGCCGAGACGCGCTGCGACTCGGGTCTTCGGCACGCCCTCGTCGATGAGCCTGCGGCCTTCGTCAAGTTGCTCAGGGCTGAGCTTGGGGCCTCGTTGGTACTTGCCCTTGGCTCGGGCAAGAGCGATTCCTTCTCTCTGGCGTTCCTTGATGAGTTCGCGCTCGAACTCGGCCACGGCGGCGAGGACCGTGAGGGTGAACTTCCCAGAGGGCGTGCTCGTCGAGAGTGCGGGCGTGTCGATGAAATCGACGGTAACGCCCTTGGCCTCGAACTCTTGAAGCAGCGAGAGCAGGTCTTGGGTGGATCGGGCGAGGCGGTCCACGCTCTTGACCTTCACCACGTCGTTGGAGCCGTCGCGCACGTACGCGCGCAGCGCGTCGAGCTGTGGCCGGCGCGCATCCTTGCCTGAGGCGTGATCGACGAACAGGCGATCGACCTCACCGATGGCCTCGATCTGACGGTCGGGGTTCTGATCTGCTGTGCTGACACGGACGTACCCGATGAGTGCCATCTCGCCTCCTCTCAGTGGTGAACATGGTCATAGACATAACCGCACATCTGTTGAACTACAGTTTACCAGACTGCCGTTCACCACTCCAGAGAAGGGTGCTCGGGTGTGGATAAGGGTGTGCCCTGTTCACCGTGTGGATACGGGGGAAAAGAAAGACCCCGATCACCGCGTGGTGACCAGGGTCTTGAGTGTGGATTAGGTGAGCGACTACTTCTCCAGCCAATTGCCCGAGGAATCCTGCTGCCAGTCCTGAATGGTGGAGCCGATGATGGTGATCTTGCCGTCCTTCATGACGGTGTAGTCAAAGCTCGCGAAAGTTTCGATCCCATCAACGTCTGATGAGACACGAGGGAACCTGCTCGTCGCGGCTTCGTCCTCAGACTGAGGGTTGAGAGCACATTTCAGGACTTGAACCGCCTTCGTTGCATCTTCGCTCATGTATAGGCCGTACTCGGGAGACGACTCGTTGAATTCGCTGAGAGGCTTGGCATCGATGCGATCGAGAAGGTTAGCGACAGGATCGGCGTTCTGGATCTCTTCGGAGATCTCATCAATAATTCGTTGCTTGCCTGCGAGGTAAGCGTCCACATCGAACCCCTCCATCCCAATTTCGCGGAGGGTCTGTTCCCGCTCCGTCCCGGTCATCTCAAGGACACCAGTCTCACCCAGGAGCACGCGGGTGTCCCGAGGAGATGAGCTGTTCGGCCACAGCTGAGTCGTGAGCGCGTCGAGGCGATCAAGGAATTCGCCGGTGGTCGTGGGATCAACCTCCACGGGAGTGGAGAGCTTATCGAGCGCGCCGTCGGAGAGAGTGAAGGTGATGTCAGCGGCGCAGTAGGTGGAGGAGTCCAGCGCGTGAGCCTTGAGATCGGCTCCAGTGATGAGCACCTCCTCAGCCCCGGAGCCCATCGCCTGGAGCAGCTCCTGCGGAAGCTCGGCGCGGATGCTCTTGGCAGGTCCAGCCGACCCGCTGAAGGTGAAGGTCTCGTTTCCCTTGATAGCGACACCAGTGCTACCCCCGGCAGAAGACGCGCCACCGGAACAGCCCGCGAGGAGGGCTCCGGAGGCGACAAGGGCGAGGACTGACAGACGTGTTCGATTCATGTGGACTCCTTGATTGTGCTGATGTACGAGGCAAACCTCTTGGTGGTATGATACATCAGGCCTGACCTATAGGGTGTTCTCAGACAGGCCTTCTCCAGACGATGAATGCATGTCTTGGAGTGTCGAGGAAGCGCAGCGATTAGGTGCTGCACTCAAAGAATTGCGATTAGAGCGGGGATTCTCTCAGGAGAAACTCGCGTTTTCTGCGGGCATCACGAAGAACCAACTGCAATTGCTGGAGGGTGGACGCGCGTCCGGACGAAAGGGCGAGACGGGACCGTCGAACCCGCAGATGGCGACGATTTTCGGTCTTGCTGTTGTGCTCGATGTGAGCGTCGCCGAGCTGGCTGCGCGGGCAGAGTTGTGACGATAGACCCCCGCCATCGCACGATGGCAGGGGTCTATTAGGGCTCAGTGAGCAAACACGTACACGCCGCTGCCTCCGACAACATCCATCAAGGTGTAGTCGAATCGCAGGTCTCGTTGATACGCGTCGATGTCGAAGTAGCGGGCAACTTCTTCAGGCACTCCCTCCAGTAGCCCTGAGTTCTCCACGTAGTCCCAGGCGAAGTCCTCGAAGCTGTCCCATTCGCCCCTGTAGGAGTCCTCGAACTCGGAAGCGGAGGGAAGGCCGTGGGTATCCAACGAGGGAGACCCACTCTCGAACCAGGCGACGAGGGCTGGCCACAGTGGCTCGCCAACTTCCTCGAAGAGTTCGCCCCACTCTTGAGCGACGGACGGGGGAATCTCGCCCACATCGCACGGTAGCCCTTCAGTATCGAAGCACCACAGCTCTTCGTGATCCGTTTCCCACTCGTGGATGTCTTCAGGGGTAACAGCCCCGGCGTCTTCGGCGTAAGCCCAGACACCTCGCAGAACTCCGGCGTTGTAACACGCTAGGCATCCGACCCACACTGAGGGGCGGACGACGACGGGGACATTAACGACGATTGGATGACTCATTGAAACCTCCCGAGATAAGGGGAGGTCAGGGTGGGCAGCCAACTCTCGGAAATGGCGCACTGGAACACCCCGACCTCCAAAGCGAGGCTCGGGGTCGCGGTGCGACCCTCACACTCAGCCTGGGGCAGTAACGGAGGTTGAGGGTCTCGGTGGCTGCCGCCCGCGAGGCGGGCGACCGCCACAGCTCGTGGAAGGAAGAAGGGGACGGTGGGGTGTCGGTAGCGGCGCTACCGGACTGTTTGACCCCAATGTGCGCCGATTTTTGTGACCTGCGTCTCTATCTGGGGCCATCGAGGCCCCCTTGTAACATTCGCTGTAACACTTGTAACACTTGCTGGAGAGAAGTGTTACAAGAAGTGTTACAAGTGGTTATGCTGGTTTACCAGGCAAAACGGCGCAAAAAAAGACCTTGTAACACTTGTAACACTTAAAATGAACTCTCACGCGTACGCGCGCGCACGCGCATGTGTGCGCGTGTAGGAAAGTCAAAAAGAAGTGTTACAAGTGTTACAACTGCTCTCGCTCAGGCGAGAAATCCTCACTGACCAGGAAAAACGCTAAGCCTCAGGTGTAACACTTGTTCAGAAAGAAGCGTTACGCCAAGTGTTACAAGTGTTACTTGCCTTGCCCACCCCTCCCCACCTCCCTGTGCTCTTCAACGAGCGTGACGGGGGCGATGTCAGCGAGTCTCGGTGGCTTCCTCGGTAAACTTGCTCATGTACGAGCACAATCGAGAGTCCGAGGAGGCGATGAGATGCGGGGCCAACCTCAGTACAACGACAACTCAATGGTCGTCGCGTATTACAGGTACTCGTCGTCCTCTCAGAACGAGGCGTCGATCGACCAGCAGCGAGAGATGGTCCATCGGTGGGCCTCCTCGCAGGGTCTCACCGTCGTTGCCGAGTATGAGGATGCGGCCAAGACTGGAACCAACGCTGACCGGCCTGGTTATCAGTTGATGTTGCGGGATCTGAAGAAAATCAGGCCCGCCTACGTCGCCGTCTGGAAGAACGATAGGCTCGCCCGAGACCGCGCCGAGCTGCTGCTGGTGAAGCAAACAATTCGCTCTGTGGGAGCCAAGCTTCATTACATCGAGGGCATCTCTCCTAATGACTCCCCCGACTCCGTGCTCATGGAGGGGGTGGCTGACGCGTTCGCCGAGTACTACTCGCGCCAGTTGAGCGCGAATATCAGGCGAGGTCAGCGCTATAACGCCGAGCGAGCCCTCTCAAACGGACACCGGATCTTCGGCTTCACTGTGGACGAGGACAAGCACTACATCCCTGACCCTGAGACCGCTCCCATCGTGAGTCAGATCTTCGACGATTACGCTGCCGGTGTCTCCATGCAGAAGATTGCGGATCGTCTCAATGCTCAGGGCGTGAGGACGACGCGCGGGTATCGGTTCTCACCGAAGAATCTCAACAAGCTGCTCAAGAATCGCGCCTACGTCGGTGAGTACTCCTATGGTGAGCACCTCATCGAGGATGGAATGCCGCGCTTGGTCGAAGACAAGACCTTTGAGCAGGTTCAGCGCCGCTTCGCCATCAACAAGCGTCGTGGCGCGAAGACGAAGGCTGAGCTGAGCGCCTTGGGCGATGACGCACCGGACTACTGGCTCACCGGCCATGCCTACTGCCTGACATGCGGCGCTCCGATGGAGGGCGTGTCTGGCACCTCCAAGACCGGGAAGATCCATCGGTATTACTACTGCTTGAACCAGCGCAAGAAGAAGTGCTCGGCGAAGCCTGTGCGTAAGGACGAGATCGAAGCACGCGTCGAGGAGATCGTCGCTTCCTTCCTCGCTGATCCCGAGATGCTCGCCTCCCTGGCTGTAGACCTCGCTGACCATTACCAGCGCACGCACGGGCGCGGGGATGAGATCCTCAAGGCGCTAGAGGCGCGCCGTAGCGACGTGGAGGCCAAGCTCGCGAACTTCGTCAAGGCCATCTCTCAGGGCATCTTCAATGCGAGCACGGCTGAGGCGATGAACGCGCTCGAAACTCAGAAGCAGGAGCTGGACGCTGCGATCCAGGCCGAGCACGTCAAGGCGACGCTCTACGAGGACGAGACCTCCATCGGCGCGTTCTACAAGAGGTTCGCTGAGGCAACTATCGACACTCCCGAGACCCGCGAGCAGCTCTTTGAGTACTTCGTAGACAAGGTGTTTATCGGGCGTGAGCAGATCGTCATCGCGTCGTACTTCTACGACAGCGCGGGTCACATCGAGTTCGAGGACCTCGAAGAGGCGCTCACCACAGGAAACAGAGCGGGGGAAGTGCGAACCTTCGCTCGAAAGCGAGAGTTCGACACTTCCCCCTCAGGTGGAGATGGGGGGAATCGAACCCCCGTCCGACGGCCGGCCCCGAGGTCTTCTCCGGGCGCATCCTGCTATTGATTTCTTAGCTTGTGACGTCATGCAGGCCTGCTGTCAGCGAAGCTCAGTCGATGAAGTGTCGGAGCGCGCCCACCGACATGGCGCGCACCCAGTGGCCCCCTGAATGACGCCAGACACCAGGCTGAGGGCACCACCTGGGCTGACGGACTAAAGGTTCACGCGGCGATATCAGGCGGCGAGAACGTAGTCGGTGCGGTTCTGTTCGGCACCTATTGGTTTGCACGCAGCGTTAACGAGTTGAGCGCACATTCTCGGCCCGCTTCCCCTCGATCGACGACCGCCGTCGAAACCGATCATCCCCTATTGAGTTCTTCACTCACCGGCAAACAGACTGCCGGGTTGGCTCTTCAACGAAATCGTAAGACTTATCGAAGAACCGTTTCCAACCGTTCGGCCAGACATCCAAGAATAACCCCGCTTAGGCGAAGTTTCAACAGCTAGCGTAATGCCAGCAAACGCAAGGTTTCAGCAGAAAGCGCACCACGCACGAAGCTGGCACCCGCTACCTGTACGCTACTTGTAGTTCGGTCGCTTCGTGTAGGCGCGCATCGCGCGTTCAGCTTCACGCTTATCCTGCGCCTCGCGCAAAGACTGGCGCTTGTCCCATTCCTGCTTGCCTTTGGCCAGCGCGATCTCAACTTTGGCGCGACCGCCGATGAAGTAGAGCTCCAGTGGGACGACCGTGTAGCCCTTGGCCTGCACCTTCTGGGCGATCCGCTCAATTTCTGAGGCGTGCAGTAGCAGCTTTCGCTTCCGCGTTGGCGCATGATTGTTCCAGGAGCCCTGCGCGTACATCGGAATGTTCGCGCCGTACAGCCATGCTTCGCCGTCTTTGACCTCAACCCACGAGTCGATCAGCGACGCGCGCCCCATCCGCAGAGCTTTCACTTCGGTACCCGACAGGACAAGACCGGCTTCCCACGTATCTTCGATCAGATAGTCGTGGCGCGCCTTCTTGTTCCGCGCGATCGTCTTCTTCGCGTCCGATGCAGCTTTGCGCTTCTCGCCTTCGGTCAGCTTCGGCTTCTTCCAGTCTTTCGGCATCGTGCACCTCCTTTCTTTGATTGACGAGGCCACGCCCCGCCACTCAAGGCGTTAATTCTAACGCCTCCGAGGGCGGGGGTCTTGCTCACGCCTCGTAAAATGCCAGTATCAATGGAAGGCGGGGACAAGCTGAGCTTGTCCCCGCCTTCTGACTCAGCCAATCATCAGATCAGCGAGTCGCATTGGCTTACAAGTACCCCATCGGGTCAACGTTCACGCCGTTCTGCAGAACACCGAAGTGCAGGTGGCAACCGGTGGCATAGCCGGTCATGCCGACCTCGCCAAGCACTGTTCCGGCACTAACCGACTGTCCGGGCGAAACATAGATGCGTTGCATGTGCAGGTATTCGGTGATCACGGAGTTACCGCCGAGCATTCCGTGGTTCACGTCCACGTAGTTGCCGGCAGAGATACTGCTTGAAACATCCAGAACAACGCCGGATGTCATCGCGTAGACGGGCTCACCGCACTGCGCAGCGAGGTCAACGCCCGAGTGGTACTTCTGATAGCCGAGCACAGGGTGCATACGCCAGCCGAAGGGCGACGTAATAATCATCGAGCTGTCTTGAACCGGGTTATGGAAACCGCTCGCATTCGCCGACGAGTAGATCCTGTTTGCAGCCCTGTTAGCCGCATCGATCTCTTGAATCTTCGCGGTCTGAGCATCATAGTCAGCCTGTGCCTGAGCCAGCTGTTGGTTCACTTCGGACTTCTTGGAGTCCCACTCCGCTTGCTTCACTTGAGCGTCAGCTTTGGCTTTTTCTAGGGCATCAACGCCCGCTTGGGCTTCAGCTTCTGCCGCCGCAGCGTCATCAAGGGCCTTCTGAGCTTGAGCTTCAAGTGCTGCCACGCGGTCAGAGATTGCTTGCTGGCGACTTGCTTGGCTACGTTGGGTCGCTTTCATTTCCATCGCAGCGTTGAGCGCTTGGGCTTGAGAACGGGCCATGGCGTCAGCTGCTGATGCTCGATCGTCAATTGACTCGGTTCCACTCTTCGTCAGGGCAAGCAGGACTGCAGAACTAGTGCCGTCCTGGTACATGGAGCGAGCCAAGTGACCGATCGCCTTGTTGGCTTCCTCTTGGCGTGACGAGGAAGCGTGGACCTCTTCGTCAATCTCAGCTTTCTTCGCTTGAGCGACCTGAAGTTGTCCCATTGCGACTTCGTGTTCACGATTCGCAGCATCGCGCTTCGCCTGAGTGGCCTCCAGCGCTTTCTGAGCAGCAGGAATCTGCGCGTTTGCTGCTTCAAGGTCGTAGAAGAGCTGCGAGAGTGTCGCATCAATACCCTCAATCTCAGTCTTGAGATTAGAAACTTGCTGAGCCGCGGCATCCTGTTTGCTCACAGCATCATCTCGCTCGTCAGCATTCGCGGGAATGAAGCTGTACATGCACAGCGCACCAATCGATGCGCTCCATGCAACTGCAACAGGAACGTGAAGACGAATCGACTTCTTCATGATCAGACCTTCGTGTATTTAGCCAAGGAAACTGCGGACGCGATCAGTGCCAACGCAACCGCTGCGAGGATAAGGATCGGCGTCATAATCCACACTTGGGTGGCGCCGATAAAGCTGGTCCAGCTGAATGACGGAGCCAACCAGCCTTGGACAAGGAAGTGAACGCCGGCGAACAGTGTTCCCACTGCCAGGATTGCGCCGGCGATTGCGGCAAGCGCACCTTCGATCATGAAGGGTGCTTGGATGAACAGGTTCGAGGCACCGACGTAACGCATAATTTGTGTTTCCGTCTCGCGACTCATTGCCGACAGGCGGATCGTGGTCGAAATCAGCAGGATGGCCGCGATAATCATGACACCACCCAGGCCGAGGGCCATCAGGCGTGCAGCGTCAATGACGTTGAACAGTGGCTCGATAATTTCGCGCTGGTCTTTCACCTGGGAAACACCGGCAGCACCGGAGAATTCTTCCTTGATGATTGAGTACTGCTCGGGGTCAACGAGCTTCACGCGGAAGGAAACGGGCATCATGTCTACCGTTGTCCATTCGCTGATCGTGGAATCACCGTAGAGCTTCAAGTAGTTTTCGTACGCTTCTTCCTTGGATTCTTCGTATACGTTCTTCACGTACTGCGACATTTCCGCGGAATTGAGCTTGTCACGAACGGCGCTGATCTGAGCCTCGGTCGCTTCCGTTGCGTTACAGGACGGCGTTGCATCGTCGGTGGCGCACATGTAGATCGAGACCTCAATCTTGTCGTACCACTGCGATTTCATCTGCATGACCTGCATCTGCGATAGGCCAGCAACACCGACGAATAGGAGGGAAACGTAGGTGACGATGATGACGGCGACGGACATTGCACGGTTGCGCGCCAGTCCCTTGCCGACTTCAGAGAGAATAAAACGAAGCTTCATGGTTAGTTCACCGCCCCGTAGACGCCACGCGACTGGTCTCGGATGACGTGACCGCCTTGTAGCTCGATGACGCGCTTGCGCATCTGGTTCACGATGTCGGCGTCGTGGGTTGCCATGACAACCGTGGTCCCCTGGCGGTTAATACGGTCCAGAAGACGCATGATGCCAAGCGAGGTATCGGGGTCGAGGTTACCGGTGGGCTCATCCGCCAGTAGCAGTTCGGGACGGTTCACCATTGCGCGTGCGATTGCGACGCGCTGTTCTTCACCACCGGAGAGTTCGTGGGGCAGGCGGTTTTCCTTACCTGCCAGATCGACCAACGCCAGTGCTTCTGGGACGGCGGTCTTAATAGCGTGCTTCGGCTTACCAATCACCTGCATTGCGAGCGCGACGTTTTCGTACACGGTCTTTGATGGGAGCAAGCGGAAGTCCTGGAAGACGGTTCCGACTTGACGGCGAAGTCCTGGCACCGCCCAGTTACGGAGCTTGGAGACCTCTTTGCCGAGGACCCACACGTGACCGGAGGTTGCTTTAATTTCGCGCATCACAAGCTGAAGGAAGGTGGATTTGCCCGAGCCGGACTTACCGACAAGGAATACGAATTCTCCCCGTTCAACTTCCAAAGACACATGGTCGAGCGCAGGCTTCGCACCTGCGGTGTACACCATGGTTACGTCATCAAATCGAATCATTAGGCCGTCCAATTGAAGGTTATGGTCTCAATCAGACTAGGCAAGGTTTTCTAACGCGGGCTGAAGCGACACGCGCCGGATTCAGTTCCGTCCCCGCCACCTGTTAAAAAGGTGACGAGGGCGATACTTTCAGCGTTTTCTACGCCAACTGCTTCGCCGTGGCGCGAGCTTACGCTTCAGTGCAGTATGTCGACCGTGATCGACGAGGCCGACCAGCGTTCGCTTCTTTTCCCTGACTCGGGATCGGATCAGGTCAGGCCTCTGCCTGTTCGTTCGCTTGGTTCTTGCGCCAGCGGATGCCTGCGTTAATGAAGCCGTCAATGTCACCATCGAAAACGTTCTGCGGGCTACCGGATTCGAACTGGGTACGAAGGTCTTTCACCATCGTGTAGGGCTGGAGAACGTAGGAACGCATCTGGTCACCCCACGATGCCTTCACATCACCGGCGAGTTCCTTCTTCTTCGCCTGTTCTTCTTCATGGCGAAGGACAAGAAGTCGGGATTGGAGGACTCGAAGAGCGGCCGCTCGGTTCTGAATCTGCGACTTTTCGTCCTGCATCGACACGACAATGCCGGTTGGAATGTGCGTCATACGAACAGCGGAGTCGGTCGTGTTCACGGACTGACCACCGGGGCCGGACGAGCGGAAGACGTCGATCTTCAGTTCGTTTTCCGGAATTTCGATATGGTCGGTGGATTCGATCAGCGGGATAACTTCGACTGCCGCGAAGGAGGTCTGGCGACGTCCCTGATTGTCGAAGGGGCTGACTCGGACCAGACGGTGAGTGCCTGCTTCAACTGAGAGGGTGCCGTAGGCGTAGGGAGCCTGGACTTCGAAAGTTGCCGACTTCAAGCCAGCTTCTTCGGCGTAAGACGTATCCATCACCTTGGTCGGGTAGCCGTGGCGTTCTGCCCAACGCAGGTACATACGAAGCAGAATCTCTGCGAAGTCAGCGGCGTCAACACCACCTGCGCCGGAGCGGATCGTGATGACAGCATTGCGCTCGTCGTACTCACCATCAAGCAGGGTACGAATTTCGAGGTCGGAGATATCGGCCTTCAACGTGGCAAGATCTCCGTCGGCTTCTTCCAGGATCTCTGCGGATTCTTCAGGATCTTCACCTGCCATTTCAACCATGGCTTCAAGATCATCGATGCGATCCACCATCTTGGTCACGCGATCGAGTTCGCTTTGACGATGGCTGAGGGCCGAGGTCACTTCCTGGGCGTGTGACGGGTCATCCCACAAATCGGGGGCCGTTGCCTGCTTCTCGAGGTCTTCAATTTGGCTACGGAGCTTATCGGGTTGGACGACCGCGAGGACGTTCTCCATAGTCGTACGCAGGTTCTGGATCTCTTCTGAAAATTCTGTAGCCACGCCACTACACTAGTCGATTCAGAGCATCTGGTAGATACACCACTGCCCAGTAGCGGTATGAGGTTCAACCTACACACCGCCACCGGGCAGGGTTTGAAGCGTTCAGATGCTCACAATACGGCTGATCAGATCAGACCAAAATCAACCATCGAGTCAGCAACCTTCAGGAAGCCTGCAAGGTTTGCGCCAGCAACATAGTCTCCGGCCACACCGTATTCTTCGGCAGTTGCAACCGAGTGTGCGTGGATGTTCACCATGATCTGGTGAAGCTTCGCGTCGGTTTCCTCGAACGCCCACTGCGTACGACCCGAGTTCTGTTGCATTTCCAGAGCGGAGGTGGCAACACCACCCGCGTTCGACGCCTTGCCGGGAGCGTAGGCAACACCCGCGGACTGCAGGGCTTCAATCGCTTCCGGGGTGGTCGGCATGTTTGCGCCCTCGGCGACCAGCTGGACGCCGTTCTTAATCAGGGTGTTCGCGGCCTCAACGGGGAGTTCGTTCTGAGTTGCACACGGCAGAGCGACGTCACACGGCAGATCCCAGATGGAGCCGCCCGAAACAAATCGCGCTGAAGAACGTTCGCTGGCATAGTCGGAAACGCGGCCTCGTTGAACTTCCTTGATGTTCTTCAAAAGTGCAACGTCGATGCCAGCCTCATCCACCACGTAGCCGGAGGAGTCCGAGACGGCGATGACAGTCGCGCCCAGCTGCTGAGCCTTTTCAGTCGCGTAGATGGCAACGTTCCCAGAGCCGGAAACGACGACCTTCTTGCCGTCGAACGAGGTGCCCTTCGACTTCAGCATTTCCTCGGCAAAGTAGACCAAGCCGTAGCCGGTCGCTTCGGTACGCGCGAAGGAACCGCCCCAGTTCAGACCCTTGCCCGTCAGGACACCCGCATCGTAACGGTTGGTGATGCGCTTGTACTGGCCGAAGAGGTAGCCGATCTCGCGGCCACCAACACCGATGTCACCTGCGGGAACGTCGGTGTCGGGACCGATGTGGCGGTAGAGCTCAGTCATGAAGGACTGGCAGAAACGCATGACCTCAGCATCGGACTTGCCCTTCGGGTCGAAGTCAGAGCCACCTTTGCCACCACCAATCGGCAGGCCGGTCAGGGAGTTCTTGAAGACCTGTTCGAAGCCAAGGAACTTAATGATCGACAGGTTGACGGACGGGTGGAAGCGCAGACCGCCCTTGTACGGGCCGATCGCGGAGTTGAACTCAACGCGGTAGCCACGGTTCACCTGGATCTTGCCATTGTCGTCCATCCAAGGGACACGGAACATGATCTGGCGTTCCGGTTCGACAACGCGCTTGAAGATCTCAAGGTCAGCGTATTCAGGCTTGCGTTCGGCAAGCGGAGCAATCGTCAGCAGGACCTCGTAGACGGCCTGGTGGAATTCGGGCTGCCCCGGGTCGCGGGCAACAACGGCCTCGTAAACAGGTCGAAGAGTGTCGGACAAACGATTCATGTCAAGTGTGCTCATGCCCTAATTATGGGCATGTATTACACATACTTGACCATCCCTTTCCACATATTGACCCTTTCAAGAAAGATCACATACTTTGAACCTCTTCCCGAACCGGCCACTCACTACGGCATTCAGCCAAATCATCGGCGAGGCCGGCCTCGTCGACCACAAAAACCTGACGAAGCGCAAGCCGCACCATCGCTTCAGGCACACACCCATGTACCGTTAAACTGTGATGCGCCCGAAAACTCCGCTTGAACTTGCTGCCCTAGCGACCGCCGCTGTCCCCGGACTTTCCGTTGCGGGTCTGCGCGAACCACAATTTGCCGACGAGGTTCTTTCCGTCACCGGCATCATCGATTCAGCCGGCAATAAATGGACCGTCACCTGCCCGCACTCCAGCGTCGGCGGACTCGATTTGGACGCTCAGTCAGGCGTCCTCACCCGGCTGGCGAAAGCAAAAGACGCGAAGAAAATCCCCTTCGATGTCCCGCGAATCCACGGCACAACCCTGACCCCTGAAGGTGATCGTGTCATCGTCCACCAAGACCTTGGCGGGCACCCGATGAGCGACGACGACTTCGACAATCCGAACCTTCTTCCCGCTTCGCTCGGTAAAGCCCTTGCAACACTTCACAACCTTCCTCCGGTCATTTACACCGGCATTAACCTGCCCGCATACTCCGTCTCTGAATGTCGCGAACGCCATCTGGCGATGCTTGACGAGGTGGCGTCTCAGGTCCTGATTCCCGCGAACCTCTGGAACCGTTGGGAAGCAGCCCTTGAGGATCTGTCATTGTGGCGCTTCCCCGCAGCCCCGATCCACGGCGATATTCAAGGCAATTCCGTCATCGTCGAAGCTGGCATTGTTCGCGCGATGACTGGCTTCACTTCTGCGCACGTCGGCGATCCCGCTCAGGACATCGCGTGGGTTCTTGCGTCTGCATCGGATGCTTTCTTGGAGCGTTTCCGCGCCGCATATTCTCAGGAACGAACGGTTGCTGATCTGCAGTTATTTACTCGTGCGCAACTGTTGTCTGAGCTTGCTATTGTGCGCTGGCTGGTTCACGGCTTGCACGCGGAAGACCGAAGCATCATTTCTGACGCGCGCCACATGCTCAGTGAGCTTTCAACAGATCTAGGGGACGCGCAAATCGTTGAACGCCCGCATGCGCATGTTGCTCAGACGCAGGATTCTCAGGCTTCTGATTCTGGCACTACCGCACCTTCCGCCCCGTCGCCTGCATCTTCTGCTTCCGTGCCGTCGCCTTCCGTCTCCTCTGCCTCCGATTCTGCTTCTTCTTCGCGCCGGGCACCAGCTTTCTCCACGTCGTCCTTTGCTGGCGCGGAGCTTGCGAACCAGAAGACTGAGGTCATTGATTTCAACGCCGTAGCAGGCCGCCTCGACGCCGCCAATCTTTCAGATTCTGGCGATTACTTGGACTCCGGCGACTACGCAGCCCCGGATCGTTGTGCCGACGATAACTCTTACTCTGAAGTCGATGCTGATTGTGATCAGGACGCGCCCGAAGAAAAGGCGAGTCTTGCAACACGATTTGGTTTGCCAGCATCACTTTTCACCAGGTTTGGGCGTCATGGGCGTCACGGGCACGACGTTGAAACGTTGCTTGCGGACTACGACGATGCCAATAAGCGCGTGGATGATGACCGCGCAGATGATGACGATCCGCAACAGTCCGGTTCTCAGTCAGAATCCGATTCGGCTTCCACGTCTTCGGCTCCCTCGCCTTCGTCCGTCTTACGCGCTTCTACCGATGTGAACGAGGCTCCGACTGAGCGCCTGCACTTCTTGGATCAGGAGTAATGGCCAGAGACTGAAGCAAGTTCCGGCGAAGCATATTTGGCGCATTTGTTCGTGCCCACGCGGTGTCCGTGTGGGCACGAACTGTCGTGTGGGCACGAACTGTATTTTGCGCCTAGGCCCGCTTCAAGGTCCTTTTCACTTCGTCTTCTAGGCTTTCTTCGAGGCCTGCACCACCTAGTTTCACCAGATCATCAAGGGAAACAGTTGTGTTAGCGTCCACGAAGGCAAGCATCGGAGTGATTGATTCTTCCGCGAGCCCGGTGAGTTGCGACCAGGCCAGCCGGTAGAGGCGGAGCTGAGTCGCGTAGTAACGCAGTGTTTCCTTCTTCGTGTTCCTGTGTGGAGCCCGCCCCGTCTTCCAGTCGACGATGATTGTTTTACCGTGTTTATCTTCGAAGACAGCGTCGATCCTGCCATTGACTGAAATATCAGCGACCTTGACGCTGAATGCTTCTTCGATGGCGATCGGTGTGCCCGTTTTGACGATGGGAAGCTCGACGAAGTTGTCCTGCATGTGTCGCAATCGGGCGCGTTCGTGATCATCAAGGGTCTCGATCCCAGCAACGGGCTCATCGCGTTCTTCTGGGCTGGCAAGATGCAGTTGTCGTTCAACCCACGCGTGGAAAATCGTTCCAAGCGTTGCGCTGTCGCTGGGTTGAGCGGGCATGGGTCTGCGCATATCCAGAGCAAACGCGTCGATGTCTTCGAGCATCTTTGAAACCGAGGTTGCCGGAATATGATCCTGGTGGATCACCATGGTTTCTTTGCTTGATGCAAGTCGATGTTCCTCAATGAGCGCTGTCACGTCTTTAACGCGCTGAGATTCACCCAAGGCGTCGAGCAGTTCGAAGACGTCGGCGTCCGTTTTCAGCTCTGCTTGAGCTTGTCGCACGCGCTGGGCTCCTTTGGCGACCGCTTGACGTGATGGACCAATTTCGAAGGGGAAGTAGATGGTGTCTTCCTCACTGTCTTGCGCAAACGACTCCGATGTTGGAGCTTCGGGAATGACGTCGTTTAAGCCGTCGATTCGTTTTTGAAGTTCCTGCAACTCGTTGCCGTCTTTGACATCCACGTTTCCGTTTGCCCACACGACTTGCCCTGTCGCCAAGGTCTGTTCGAAGTCTTCGATCATCGCATGCCGTGATGCCATGAGGTAGCGGGAAGGGTTTCGTAGGGTTTTGCTCTCATCCAGCCACGAGCCGATGAGGAGTTGCGTGTGGCGTGCTCGTGTCATTGCCACGTATGCCAGACGACGTTCTTCCCTTTCTACGTGTGCACCAAGTTCCGGCCCATACACGGTCTTTAACCACTTTGAGAATCCTGCGGATGGGGTGCGTCCGTTAGAAACATCAATGGTGAAAGGTGGGAGGTCGCCATAGTCACCTCGCAACGGATGCGGGAGTTCTTCAGGAGCCATGACCCAGCCGGTTTGGGCTGGAGGCTCGTCCCGCCAATACACGCTCTTGCTACGGTGCGAGGGGAAAATTGTATCGGACATTCCAAAGACAATGACGCTATCCCATTCCAGGCCTTTGGATCCGTGCACTGTCAGGATCTGCACTGCGGACGGGTCCGGTTGAACGTCAACGCCTTTGAGCCCTGCCGGATCGCTTTCTGCAACGTTCAGCCATTCGACAAGACCAGCAAGAGTGGGGTTATCAACGCTTGATTCGTATTCTGCAATCTGGTCGATAAAGGCATCGAGCGATTCCCTAGCACCTGAACCCAGCGGGTCGGCGATCGCATCATCGAGGATCCCCATGATCTGGCTTGCTCGTTCTGCGAGTTCAACCAGCCCATGCCCACGCAACGAGCGTAGTTTTCGCAGGCGCTCTCCGAGGCGAAGAACGCGACGATATCCACCTTCAGAGAACGATGGACCATCAAGCGCCTCCGTCTGCGCATCCGATTCTTGAGGAGCATCGTTGGCACTCTCTGCAACGGAATCGGATTGTGACGATCCCGCTTGACGATTCGTAGACGTCCATCCCACTTCCGGAGGAGAATCAACGGCTGACAGAAGCACGCCCTCATACGGAGTTCCTCTGCTCTTACGGTTCAGACGGCTTGCCCACTGCCCCAGCAAACGCAGGTCGGACGCTCCGATATCTTCACGAACAAGGAGTCTC
Organism: Actinotignum sp. usb-actsch-rep-73; assembly: GCF_059082735.1. Classification (NCBI taxonomy): domain Bacteria; kingdom Bacillati; phylum Actinomycetota; class Actinomycetes; order Actinomycetales; family Actinomycetaceae; genus Actinotignum; species Actinotignum sp. usb-actsch-rep-73. Next base: position 26,864 of record NZ_JBHNPV010000013.1, read on the forward strand.
AACAGGGCAGGAGATGCATCTACTGAGTTCGTAATCTCGAGGGCTGCACGCAGGTCAGCAACAACCGGTTGTTCCAGCAGTCCGCCGAGCCCGAGAACTTGGGTGGGAATGCCATGCTCGCGAAGTGCGCGGTCAATGGGAAGAAAGTGGCTCTTCTTGCGACAGAGAATGCCGATCTTCCACTCACTCCGATGGGTATTGCGAAGGCGTTGCACGTAGTCAACAACGTGCGCGATCTGAGCATCGCGATCAGCTTCATAGGCAATTTCAACATCGCCTTCAGTTGCCAATGTAGATTCGACGAGGACCGGAGACGTTGCAGCATGCGAATGTGAGCGAAGCGGTTTTGCCACTTCGTTGGCGCATACAAGGATCTGACGATCGTTACGCCACGCGGTTGATAGCGTCAGAGTCTGTTCCGGCTTGGGTTCTTCAGAACAGAAACGTTCCATGAATGATTCTAGCGAGGATGCCGAAGCACCTCTCCAGCCGTAGATTGCTTGGTTCGGGTCGCCGACGGCAGTCACCGCCTGGTCTTTGAAGAGCGTTGACAGGAGTTCCATCTGGATGACAGAGGTGTCCTGGAATTCATCGAGCAGAACAAGCCCATATTCTTTACGAATCTGTTGAACAACATCGGGCACGGTATTCACGATTCGAGTGGCCAGGATCAGCTGGTCTGAAAAATCCATGACTCCGAGTTCACGCTTACGGCGTTGGAACTGGGCAATGGGATCAAGGAGGGCGATACGAAGCTGGTTACGCGCCTGCACCTTACGCGCATCTTCGTTAGAATCGCCGACTTCGGTGAGTTCCGCTCCGAATTGTCCCAACTGTTCGCGAGCTTGTTCGATGCTGAGTCCATGCTCCCCCAACTGTCCGTTGAGGCTCAACGCCGTCGTGACCGCAGACGAAATCGTGATGTTCTCATCGAGGCGTTTCGGCCAATTCGTCATGATGTCTGTCATCAGCTGAACCGAACCAGCTTGGCTGAGCATTGTGACGTCAGGATTCAAGCCGATCCGTAAACCGTGTTCGCTGACAATCTGCCCCGCGAAGGCGTTGTAGGTCATTGATGTCGGTTCTTCATGCGGGTCGATCATCTTTGTTTTCGCAGAAGAATCATCATCGTTGCTGATCTTTTCCTTTTCGGAAGCTCCGATGCCAATGCTGAGTTTCTTCAATCGTGAACGTAGACGATCTTTCAGTTCACCTGCGGCTTTCTTTGTGAAAGTCAGGCCCAGAACACGCGACGCTGTGATGTCCGGTTCGTTGGCAACCGCCCAGAGAACGCGCATTGCCATCGTTTCCGTTTTGCCCGAACCCGCGCCAGCAACGACCAGCAGCGGGTGTAGAGGTGATTCGATGACTTTAATTTGCTCTGGGGTCGGATGGATTTTGGGGTTAATCAGTCGCTGGATCTCTTCAGCGCTATAGACATGCTGTGTCATTGTTCAGTCCACCGTCCTTCGACCGCTGTCTTGTGCAGGACATGAGCGCGCAAACACGCACCGTGAGCACTTCGTATTATCTGGTTTCGCCTGCAAGCGAATGCCACGCGCGATTTCTCCTGCGCTTTGAATAACGGCATGCCAGGCGCATTTTTCGTCTTCGTCAAGAACGCTTTGCGTGCGCTCTTGCAGTTTCTTTGCCAGAAAGACCAGCTTGGCACCGTTGACTTCACTGGCCTGACGGTCAAGCCCTAGGTCTGCACCGTTTGCGATCATCTGAGCGAGAGCAATCTGATAGATCGCCAGCTGAGCGTGATCTTTTGCTTCTTGTTTGGTCGCAACTTTTCCTGTTTTAAAGTCAACAATGTGAACGCGACCATCGGGGTCAACCTCAAGGCGATCCAGGCGTCCACGGATCGTGACGCCATCCATGTCGACTTCGATCGCCCGTTCGGTAGCAATCTCAATGTCGTGCGGACATTGCGCGAGGTATTCAGCAAGATGCTCAACCTTGTCGAGGGCGGCATCTTTAAACTCAATTCCGCCCCAGGTCTGCATATCGATATCGATTCTTTCTAGCTCCTGGAGCAGGTGGGATTGGAGTTCTTCTGTGCTCCCGCGAGGGAAGACTTCAGCAAGCTCGTGGATTATTTGCCCAACTGATTGAGCATTCGTGGCACGAGGCTGCGCACCGATAGACGAGAAGAACCAGCGAAGAGGACAATCCATCATCGCTTCGATACGCGACGGAGAAAGAACAACGCGTTGAGAGGCAATGCGTTGCTGGGAAGTCAGCGGACCTTCACCAGTCCATTCATCGGGGTCCGCCGAGGAAATGCCTTCTCGAGCCAAAAGAGCAAGAAGAGATGCTGCCGTCGCTTCGTCTTCGCTTTCATCGGGCGCAGATGCAGCACGACGGAGTTCAGCGATCTGACCTTCGAGGTTCAAAGGAGCAGGTGCCGGAGTCGGAACTGCTATGTCACCGCCCTCTTGGCCTTCAGGATTCACAAGAATCGCGTAAAAGCGTGAAGGCGCATAGTCTTCAGCGACGACAACACCAAGATGCAGATATGTTGAACATCGAGAAACTGCGGCTGCCAGCAGACGACGTTCGTCATCAAGGACAGCTCTGCGCGCCACCTGAGGTTCATCGAGAAGAACACGCCCATTCGCGCCGTCACCTGTCCTACCTAAAGCAACATCCGCCAGCAGGTCACCACGCATCGCGCGTGTGCGCAGGCGCGTATTTGGCCACACACCGTCTTGCAACCCCATGAGGACGACTACGCTCCAATGGCGACCCATCGCTTGTGCCGGAGTAATCACACGGACACCGTCAGGCCGTACTGCAACGCGACTGATCGTATCGATGGGGACAGTGTGATCAAGCAGTTCTTTTGCGAAATCGCGGGCGTTCCCATCAGGGTTACGTTGCTCCCAGACGTCTGCCACGCGCATCAGGGAGAGAACAGCGTCCAGCTGGTCGTCGTACCACGATGAGTCCTGATCATTGGCTAGAGCGCGCTCTTTCCAGTCGTCACCAACATTTGCCGCATCCCACAGCGTCCATAGAAGCTGACGTGGACGCTGTTCTTGATCCGTTGAAATGCCCCACATCTGCGCCGCGCGTTGCAATTCCGGCGGAACAAAACCGATGTCCTCGTTCGTCAAAAGATCCGGCTGGCTCATCAACGTGGAAGCCGTAACCAGCGGAGCATCCTGGACGCTTGCACCCATCCATGCGCTGACCCGTTGAAGAAGCGAATAGAGTTTCATCCCATCGCATTGGATCAGTGGCGAATAAATAAGAGCCTCTGCACATTCATCGCCACGCGCCTGCGGGTGAGAACTCATCAGCTCAAGAAGAATGCGAGTTGTTGCAATACTCCGGAAATCGAAGGCAGTAGAGTGCGAGGTAACTGGGATTCCACCGCGACGTAAATAGCGACGAGTTTCTTCAGCGAGGGCCTCTGATCTGACGATGACGACCTGATCCTCCCACGCAATCTTGTCGTGCAAGAAGTGGGCACGCAGGGCATGCGATACGTGTGCACCAAGCTGCGCGTATGAGCCACCAACGTGGGTGATTACCTTGCCGTCGAGCTTCTGAGCCTGCGGAGCAACCCCGCATTGACGCCGAGGATTGTTGTCCGAATGCGCAATGCCCTGGGCGATCACCTTGTAGCGTTCACGCAGAACGGGCGCGGTTGTGTACACGTCACCCAGCTCATGAGAATTCAGATGGAGCGTCTTTTCAAGGCGACCGTCCAAATGGGGCTCACCACCACGGTACGTAGCGACGGCAACATCTGAGTCAGCAAAAGCGACAATACGACTACCCAGCTGATGCAGTTGGGCGAGCAGAGTGATCGTGGATGCCGTACAGTCCTGCAGGTCGTCGACGATGACGAGGTCAGGAAGTGGCCGTTTGCCCGTGATACCCAGAGAAGCAGCTTTGTCCTGCCACTGTCCAAGAACATCTGCTGCCAGGGCTTGGATACGAGAAATGTCAACCGCCAGTGTGCCCTGATACTCAAGAGCGAATTGAGGTTGTTCAAGGTAGCGTCGGAGCAGTTCACCGGCTGCGACCCACTGGGGTTTATCAAAGTCATGACCGGCGCGACTGAGCGCGATACCGTCCATTCCGGCTTCACCCGCGCGCGAAAACAGATCCCTGAGTTCATCGCGGAAAGCAGACATTCCGCGCATTTCCTGCGAGATTGAGTCCGGCCATGCAATATCAGCTGATTCTAGTAGATCTTGGATCAGCTGATCCTGCATTGCGCCGGTGACAAGCTCAATGCCACCCAGGGGTTCTTGACGTTCAACGCGCCACTGATTCACAATCCGATACGCGAAAGCTGACAGGGTACGAACAGGTCGAAGAGTACGGGGAGCAAAAAACTGAGCCCGAGGGGTCATGATCTGCGCACGAACGCGGTCAGGAACAATGATGACGGCATCTTCGCCTTTTTCAATTGCACGGCGGAAGACTTCTAACGCACATGTCGACCGCCCCGAACCTGGCGCACCACGAACGATAAGAGAATGCATTTCCGCTGAATCGCATGCCTGTTTCTGAGCATGATTCAGCGGCGGAATATCCGCCCATCCATGCGGGCGCGTAGCAATCTGTACGTTTATTTCGCTCATAGGGTAATCATCTCAGGAGGCATGTAGAAACCAATGTGCATAGCATTAAAGTCAGGTTCGAAAAACAGATCACTCATTGAGTGAAGGAGTGGGTATGAATATCATCGTCGGCGTTCGCGAAAGCACTCGTGAACTGCATCTTGAGTTGGATCTGACCGCTGATGAGCTGACTGCAAAGGTCGCTCAAGCGCTCACAGGCGACTCTCTTCTGGATCTGACGGACGCCGAGGGCGCTCGTTATCTTGTGCCCGGACACGCGCTGACTTTCGTGCAGATTGCCGACGAGCCCAAGCGGCGCGTTGGCTTCATGATCTGAAGCCCGGTCTTCATACACTGAACGCTCTTCCGCAGCTCGCAGAAGAGCGTTCAGGTGTGTCAGGCTGAGAGTTGACGCTGTTAGGCCTTCAGATGAATCTGCTCCATACGTTCACCGTGACGCTTGGTGACGAATGCGACGATCGCATCAACAGTGTCGGGGTCTTGGCCAAGGGCGGGGTGCGTAAACAGTGTTGCGCGCACTAGAGCGAATGCTTCACCTGCGACGCGTCGCGCCCACAAGGACAGGCGGGCGCCGAGTTGCTCGTCTGCGGAGATCAGCGGAGCGATATTGTCACGAACCCACTCCCCCTGCGTGACATCCCAGTTTCCGGCTTCTTCGATGAAGAGTTCGTGCCGGCTAGCGATTTCGCCGAGCAGGTCAGAGATGATTCCCATGGTCACGTAGGTTTTCACTGAGCGTTCGAACCATGTTGTCGGGCGTGTGCGAGCATCCAGATCGTCGTAGAGACCGTTGTACTGCCCAGCTGCTGCAGGCAGGTCGATGTCACGGTTCGTACACCAGGCTTCAAGCTGGGTGAAGAGTTCAAAAGCCCGTGCGGACATACGCGCATGCTCGATATGGGCTTCGATGGTCGGCGCTTGATCGCCGTCCTTTGACAGTCGCGTCATTGCGGCGAGTGCCGTGAACGCGAGCAGACCGATTACTTCAATATCTGCGGCTTCAACCGCACCGTTTTCAGTAGCCATGTTCTCAGCCTAGCCTCGTCTGCACTCCCCCGATATCTCAATCGCGAAGACGGATGTCCACGCAACCTGCGCCCTTTCCCCACCCCGTGCGCATACTGAACGTGCGCACCCGGGCGGTCGGGGTGGCCTCGTGAATGTAGTGTGACCATATCCTCGGGCTGAAAACTGAGATGCCAACGTACAATGGGAGTGACCATAGCTGACCGGTCGCTTTGAATACCACGTTTTTGCGCGCGCTTGGCGCCTCGATAATGCGCGATCGGCTGCTACCCCCACCCCGGCGTTTCCGGGAGAGAAGGCAGATCGTGACTTCCACGAATACCCAGGGCACCGATGTGCCCGTTGAAAAAAATGACGAGGCCACCGCATTCACTCAAGTAGCTGACGTGCAGGAGGCAAGCAAGCCGAAAACCGTTGAATACTCCGCAGGCGTTGTCCGCCTAGGCACTATTGTTCCGGTCGCTGTTGAACCCGAAGCAACGCCGGACGTTGTGGACACGGGCGACGAGGATCTTGAGCACAAGTCCTTCGCTGATTTTGGCGTGACCGACCCGATCGTTGACGCGCTGGAAGATAAGGGAATCACGCACCCGTTCCCCATTCAGGCGCTGACGCTTCCGCCGGCTCTTGATCGCCACGACATTATTGGTCAGGCGAAGACGGGTACGGGCAAGACGCTCGGTTTCGGTATTCCGGTTCTGGAAGACGTTATTGCTCCTGATGAAGAGGGCTATGACGAATTGCTGAACCCGAACATGCCTCAGGCTCTGATCATCCTGCCGACACGCGAGCTGACGAAGCAGGTGGCCACTGACCTGCGCGAGGCTGCCGCCTACCTGTCGACACGCATCGTGGAAATTTACGGTGGTGTCGCGTTCGAACCTCAGATCGAGGCGTTGAAAAAGGGCGCGGACATTGTTGTGGGCACGCCCGGTCGTCTGATTGACCTGCTCCGAAAGGGTGTTCTGCATCTGAACGGTGCCGAGACGGTCGTTTTGGATGAGGCCGACGAGATGCTCGACCTGGGCTTCCTGCCCGACGTTGAGACGTTGCTTGCACGCACTCCCGCGAACCGCCACACGATGCTGTTCTCGGCAACCATGCCCGGCCCGGTTGTGGCTTTGGCTCGTAAGTTCATGGAACAGCCGACGCACATTCGCGCTCAAGATCCCGAGGATCAGAACCAGACCGTGAACTCCGTCAAGCAGGTGATTTACCGTGTTCACGCAATGGATAAGGTCGAGGTTGTCGCGCGAATCCTCCAGTCTGAGGGCCGTGGCCGTTCGATCATTTTCTGTCGCACGAAGCGCACTGCTGCCCGCCTTGGCGAGGATCTGACGGAGCGTGGTTTCGCAGTTGGTTCGTTGCACGGTGACTTGGGTCAGGGTGCTCGTGAGCAGGCTCTGCGTGCTTTCCGTAATGGCAAGGTGGACGTGCTCGTTGCCACCGACGTTGCTGCACGAGGCATCGACGTTGACGACGTCACCCACGTCATTAACTACCAGTGCCCCGAAGACGAGAAGATTTATATCCACCGTATTGGCCGTACCGGTCGCGCAGGACATTCGGGCGTCGCGGTCACGTTCGTGGACTGGGATGATACGCCACGTTGGTCATTGATTTCGAAGGCGTTGGGCTTGGGGGTTCCAGAACCGCTGGAGACCTACCACACCTCTGACCACCTGTTCACCGACCTTGATATTGCACCGGAAACCACGGGTCGCCTGCCACGCGCCCAGCGTAAGCTTGCGGGCTTGAACGCCGAGGTCCTAGAGGACTTGGGTGGTTCTTCACCGCGTGGCGTTCACGGTTCACGAGGCCGCTTAGGCCGTTCGGGTGCTCGCTCTGGTTCGGGGCGCGGAGGTAGCAAGGGTGGATCCGGTTCGAAGGGGCGGTCGCACTCACCGGAACGTAATCGCCGTTCAAAGGACGGGGATCGCGAGTTCCATGCGGGCCAGCAGGGTCGTTCTGACCGTGGCACGAAGGGGCGTGGTCGTGGCAACCACACGCAGGCTCCGCGCACTGAAGGCTCAGCGCCGAAGGCTCGGCGTCAGCGTGTGCGCCGCCGTAAGGACAAGGGTGGCAGCGCCGAATAAGGCATTCATTCTTGCCTCTCATCTTTCTTGAGCATTGGGTTGTGTAAAACGCTCCCATTGGGAGGCTCGCACGTGTATAGTGGCACTTAACTGATTCCCAGTAAGCGCCGACTCGTTAGCGGCGTTGAATGCTCCACCGGGTCACTCTTTCGAGTGGCCCGGTCTTTTTGTTCCCTCTGTTTTCTCTGATGAGAGGGCTGATACCTGAATAAGACGCGAATGCAATTTCATTTCTACATGGTCTATGTCACTATAAAAACATGTTTTGCAAGGACGCTTCTCAGCAGCTTCGTTACCGTGTTGGCATTGACGTAGGCACACACTCCATTGGTTTTTGTGCGGTTGAGGTCGATGAATCGGGTATGCCGATTCAGCTTTTGAACTCAATGGTGCATATGCACGATTCAGGCATTGATCCTGGTGGAAATAAGACTGCGACGACTCGCTTGGCAGAAGCTGGGGTAGCAAGACGAACGCGTCGACTCATCCGCCGTCGCAAGAAGCGCCTACACGAGCTTGACGCCTTCATTGAAGAATGTGGCTGGCCACTGGTTGATCTCGCAACTATTACTGACGCACGTTCTCCGTGGCGAATTCGTGCACGTCTTGCAACGGAACACATTGACGATAAAGCAGAACAAGACAAGCTACTGTCGATTGCGCTCCGCCATATGGCACGTCATCGTGGGTGGCGTAGCCCCTATGCTCGTATTTCGTCTCTTCACATTCAGGCGGATCCTTCCGAGCAGTTGAAGGCTCTTGCTGAACGGGTTTCTGAAAAGACAGGTATTTCCTTAACAGCCGATCAGACTCCTGCGCAGCTCATCTCTGTCTATCTTGATGTGTTTGAAACAGGCAAGTTGCGTGGCCCAAAGGGAATCTTGGGTGGCAAGCTCATGCAGTCTGATAACGCGAATGAGCTTCGGCGTATTGCTACCGTTCAGGGGCTTGATAATGATCTCCTGAAGAAGATCATTGGCTTTGTTTTTGCTGCCGAATCGCCGAAGGGAAGCGCCGCTAAGCGGGTCGGTAAAGATGTTTTACCGGGAGCACACGGGCTTCGTGCAGAGAAAGCTCATCCTGCGTTCCAGCAGTTCCGTATCGTCAGCATCGTCCAGAATCTACGTATCAAAGAAGGGACAGAGCTTCGTGCACTAACCCCAGAAGAGACGGAGATTGTTGTTGATTTCCTGAATCAAGCTGGTCTCACTGAGGCTCCGACATGGGAAGAGGTCGCCGATAATCTTGAGATTCCGCGTTCACATCTGAAAGGAACAGCCACCGAGGGGTTCGATGGGATTGCTCCCAGTACACGACCACCTTTTGATGTCACATCGCAGAAGATTCTCAATGGAAAGCTGAAGAAGCTCTCCGCATGGTGGAAAGATGCTGATTACGATCACCGCTGTGCCATGGTGAACGCTCTGTCCAACGTGGGCTCTGATGACGAGGGGTCGCTTGCTGATGACGACGTGCGCGAGTTCCTGTCTGATTTCACTGATGAAGAGCTAGAGGCTCTAGATAAAGTTGAATTGCCTGGTGGTCGCGCAGCCTACTCTGTTGATTCGTTGGAAAAACTGACCAATACGATGCTGTCCGAAGGGTGCGATCTGCACTCTGCTCGTAAGATCGCCTTCGGGGTGGATGATTCGTGGACTCCCCCAGCCGAGCCGATTGGACAGCCTGTTGGAAACCCAGCCGTTGATCGTGTTTTGAAGCAGGTTGCGCGTTGGATTAGTGCTGCAACAAACCAGTGGGGAACTCCAGAATCGGTCAACATTGAGCATGTCCGAGACGCTCTCGGTAGCGAAAAAGCTTCACGCGAATATCAACGTTCTTTGCAAACGCGCCGTAATCGCAACGAGAAAATCTTCGCTGAAATGCGTGAGCGTCTCGATATTGGTGGAAAGCCTCGTGGGTCAGAGCTGACGCGTTATTTGGCTCTACAACGACAGAATTGCCAATGCCTGTACTGTGGCATGCCGATTACCTATACCGATGCTGAGATGGATCACATTGTTCCTCGAAAAGGTGCTGCATCAACAAACACTCGTGAAAACCTTGCTGCTGTTTGCCGAGCGTGCAATCACCAGAAGTCGAATCTTCCCTTCGCTGTCTGGGCTGAACAGACTAAACGACCAGGAGTCAGCCTGAAGGAAGCGTACAAGCGCGTCAGTGATATGAGGATTGAACCCGGCATGAATGGTCGTGAAATGAACGACTTCAGGAAGGCGATTCGTCTGCGTCTGAAAACGAAGCATGCTGATGCGGAGATCGATGGTCGATCGCTGGAATCTGTTGCGTGGATGGCGAACGAACTACGTCATCGCATTGAGGGCTTCTACCGTTCAGCAGAAAACGATGTGACGGTTCGGGTGTTCCGTGGTGCTGTAACTGCAGAGGGACGTCGCGCATCTGGGTTTGAGAGCCGAGTTAATCTGATCGGCGGAAAGGGTAAAACGCGTTTGGATCGGCGCCATCATGCGATGGATGCATTAACGATTGCTTTGATGGAGCCCGGGATTGCTCAGACTATTGCACTACGCATGAATATGCGCCAGTCCCAGCGAGTACTAGGTGAACAGGAAACCTGGAAGTCCTTTACCGGCGGAAGTGATACCGCACGGAAGCGTTGGGAACACTGGTGCGAGGAAATGGTTCGTGCCTCTGAGTTGTTCAATGTTTTCTTAGCAGAAGATCGCATCCCGATCTGCCAGAACAAACGTCTTCGACTTGGCTCTAGTTCGATGCACGAGGACACTGTGAAGCCTTTTAAAGCATCCGATAAGCGCATTGTCAGCGATGCGATGCCAGTGGAGCTGATTGACCGCGCCTCGACTCCTGCTTTGTGGACAGCACTGACACGAGATCCGGATTTCGATCCAAAGGAAGGTTTGCCAGCGAATCCTTCGCGCACTATTCGTCTTCACGACAAGCGTTTGGGTCCGAACGAAACCGTGGATTTTTTCCCGACTGCAGCCGCTTATTTGGCTATTCGTGGAGGCTACTGCGAGATCGGAGCTGGGATCCATCACGCTCGCATCTTCCGTATCTCGGGTAAGAATACAACGTATGCGATGTTGCGTGTCTATCAGTGCGATCTGGTGCGCTTCCAGAAGGAGGATCTATTGACTGTTGAACTTCCAGCAAACACGATCAGCGTGCGCACGGCAGTTCCGAAGTTGAGGGAGGCCCTCGCTAATGGAACAGCTGAGCAAATTGGCTGGCTAGTTGTCGGGGACGAGTTGAAGATTGATCCGTCTGGATTCACGACAGGACAGATCGGAACCTTCAATGAAACCTACCCGCAGGCAACGAGGTGGGAGGTTACTGGGTTCCCAGATAAAGCTAAACTCGGTTTGAAACCACTGCTCATCGCAAGCGAAGGCTTAGCTGACGACGCCCCAGACGACATCGTTAAAATCGTAGAAACGAAAGGCTGGCGGCCTGCTATTGATAAACTTCTGAAAATTGGGAATGTTTTTCTGTATCGACGTGATACGCACGGAAAACCACGAGTAGTTTCACACCGTTCCCTTCCCCTTTCGAGTAAGTTGCAATAGGGATGAGTAGCCAGTGGCGGATACTGGACTTCACCTCTTTTGAAGGGAAGATCCACTCGGACGACGGTGCCATTGTTGTCGTTAATTCTGATGGCGTGAGCCAACGAGTATCCGTTGCTGATGTTGCCGTTGTTCTGATCGGAATGAAGGTCTCGTTTTCTGCAGGTGTAATCCATCGATTAACGGACAAAGATATCGCTGTATTGTTCTGCGACTGGCGCGGAGTTCCAGAATCGGGAGCCTTTTCATGGTCAGAGCACACTCGTGTTGGAGCACGCCACAAAGCACAGCTCGAGTTGAGTCTGCCTCGCAGGAAAAATGCTTGGGGACGTATTGTTCGCTCAAAGATTCAAGGGCAGGCAGCAGTTCTGCGAAATCTCAATAGGCCTGGAGCGCAAGAATTAGAACACATCGCTGGCCAAGTTCGTTCGGGTGACCCTAGCAATCTTGAAGGGCAAGCAGCGCGCATCTATTGGAGTAAGTTTTCAGACACTCTCGGAAAACGAACACCAGGAATCGGCGCATTATTTGGCCCCAATTCCTGCCTCGATTATGGATATGCGATCCTACGTGGCCATGGAATCCGAGCTGTTCTTGCCGCTGGTCTTGGACCTGCGAATGGGGTTTTCCATCGAGGGCGTTCAAATATGTTCAACCTTGTTGATGATCTGATTGAACCATTTCGACCATGTATTGATGAGATTGCGATGTTCCTTCCGGCAGATGCTACTCCTTCGGATCGAAGTGTGAAGAAACGCTTGGTTGCAGCTGCAATGCAGACGTTCAATGATGCCGGAAGTGTTCCACGTGTCTTATTAGATCTCGCCCAACAGTATGGGCGTTATGTCGAAGGAGATATTGAAAAACTCCCGGTTCCTTCGTGGCAGGGGCCATCAGCGTTGAATACGGATCTCAAGAATGCCTGATTCTCCGATGTGGTGTGTTGCGATGTTTGATTTGCCTGTTTTAACGGCTCCGCAGCGTCGTGAGGCAACACGTTTTCGAAAATTCTTGCTTGATCGCGGTTTTTTGATGGTTCAGTTCAGTGTGTACGTAAAGTATTGGCCGACTGGCGGAATCGATATGACGACGATCAAAGCGATTAAGGGATCCTTGCCAACGGGAGGGAAGGTTCGGGTGCTTGCCGTGACTGATCGCCAGTGGTCGTCTGCTTACTGTTTTGAGAACGCACGTGAGCAAGTAGCAGATGAGGCGCCAGAACAATTGATGATTTTCTGACGCCTCAAAGGCACTTTCCCGCGCTATTCTGCGGAAAACCACAGGCTCTAAAGAATATCAAGAGTTCTGGTAACTGATTCCCAGCTTCGGCTGTGTCGAGACCGAAGTATTTAAAAGAATATCAAGAGTTCTGGTAACTGATTCCCAGCACTTCGTTGGCGCGGACGTATCCGACGAAAAGAATATCAAGAGTTCTGGTAACTGATTCCCAGCCGGCCGAAAAATGGACGATCCTCAAAAAAAAGAATATCAAGAGTTCTGGTAACTGATTCCCAGCAGCGTCAACGTTATTCCCGCATATTGGAAAAGAATATCAAGAGTTCTGGTAACTGATTCCCAGCCTTCAAATGCGCGACGGCGCAGGTCGTTAAAGAATATCAAGAGTTCTGGTAACTGATTCCCAGCATGAATGTGATCCGCCATCTGACGAAGCAAAGAATATCAAGAGTTCTGGTAACTGATTCCCAGCCGCGCTAAACAGATAGTGGCAGACCTTGAAAGAATATCAAGAGTTCTGGTAACTGATTCCCAGCCGCGCCACGCGTCAAGGGTCAGCTGTGAAAAGAATATCAAGAGTTCTGGTAACTGATTCCCAGCCACACGAGGTTGCGGAATGAGTACTGGGAAAGAATATCAAGAGTTCTGGTAACTGATTCCCAGCCGTGGAAGGCGTTGCAGGCGCAGGCGGGAAAGAATATCAAGAGTTCTGGTAACTGATTCCCAGCCGTCGAGCGTGCTCATAAGCACCCCCGAAAAGAATATCAAGAGTTCTGGTAACTGATTCCCAGCTGAGCGTGTGGGCGTCGGTTTCGGCGTCAAAGAATATCAAGAGTTCTGGTAACTGATTCCCAGCCGAGCGTCATACGGTCGCCGGTTGGATTAAAGAATATCAAGAGTTCTGGTAACTGATTCCCAGCTACTTCTTCGACGGGGCCGATTAATGGTAAAGAATATCAAGAGTTCTGGTAACTGATTCCCAGCGCACGCGCTTGTTGGAGGCTATGAGCGAAAAGAATATCAAGAGTTCTGGTAACTGATTCCCAGCCCGGAAACGCAGGCCATGCCGTGGCCGGAAAGAATATCAAGAGTTCTGGTAACTGATTCCCAGCCGATCGCGAAGGCGGAGTCCGTGGCGTCAAAGAATATCAAGAGTTCTGGTAACTGATTCCCAGCCCGCCGTCGAAAAAGTCGCCGTAGAGCTAAAGAATATCAAGAGTTCTGGTAACTGATTCCCAGCGAGGTCGTCGTTTGTTCGCCTAGGGATGAAAGAATATCAAGAGTTCTGGTAACTGATTCCCAGCCTATGTCCCAAACCATCACTTCCAGCGTAAAGAATATCAAGAGTTCTGGTAACTGATTCCCAGCAAGCGCTATGCGTCCTTTCGTGGCTATTAA